>JAYVBR010000080.1:0-9823 GCA_043750395.1 Bacteroidota bacterium
AACGATGATGTTGCGGCTCAAAAAGCAAATTTACCTTATCTTGGAGAATTATATTTGGGTCACGTACGTTACGGAACTTTCGGGAAAAATTCTATCGAAAATGTGCATCCGTTTTTGCGTCAAAACAATTGGATGCATCGCAATTTGTTGTTGGCAGGGAATTTTAATATGACCAATGTCAAAGAACTTTTTAATAGTTTAATTGAACTTGGGCAACATCCAAAAGAAATGGCAGATACGGTGACTGTTATGGAAAAAATTGGTCATTTTCTTGATGATGAAGTAACCGATTTATACCAAGAATGTAGAGAAAATGGCTTAACAAAAAGAGAGGCATCTGCAGTAATTGCAGAGAAACTCGATTTGGTAAAAATATTAAAACGTGCTTCTAAAAATCTTGATGGCGGTTATGCAATGGCAGGATTATTGGGACACGGCGACGGATTTGTTTTTAGAGATCCAGCTGGAATTCGACCAGCATTTTATTATCAAGATGATGAAATTGTAGTTGTTGCATCAGAACGACCCGTAATTCAGACGGTTTTTAATGTTGATTTCGATAAAGTTCAAGAATTGCAACCCGGAAACGCATTAATTGTCAAAAAAAACGGAACCGTTTCTGAAGAAAATATTATTACACCGACCATAAAAAAAGCCTGTTCGTTCGAAAGAATTTATTTTTCAAGAGGTTCAGATGCAGAAATTTATCAAGAAAGAAAAAATCTTGGAAAACTGATTCTACCAGCCGTTTTGAATGCTATTGATAATGACACTGACAATACAGTTTTCTCATATATTCCTAATACCGCCGAAACTTCTTTTTATGGAATGGTCGAAGCGGCACAAGATTTTTTAAACCAAAGAAAGATTGCAGTAATTCTTGAAAACGCGGCTACTTTGAGTGAAGAAAAATTACAAAAATTATTATCGGTAAAAATCCGAACCGAAAAAGTTGCCATAAAAGATGCTAAATTACGAACATTTATAACCGAAGATGCTTCACGAGACGATTTGGTTGCACACGTTTATGATGTTACTTATGGCATTATTAAACCAACCGACAATTTGGTAATTATTGACGACAGCATTGTTCGAGGAACAACTCTAAAAATGTCAATTATCAAAATGATGGATCGTTTGAAACCAAAATCGATAGTTGTTGTTTCATCGGCGCCACAAATTCGCTTTCCAGATTGTTACGGAATCGATATGGCAAAATTAGAGGGTTTAGTTGCTTTTAAAGCCGCATTATCATTATTAAAAGAAAGAAATTTATATCATATTGTTGATGAAGTTTATGCCAAATGCAAATCGCAAGAATTCGTAAAAGACAGCGAAGTAATTAACTTTGTAACTGCAATTTACGAACCATTCGAGCCACAGGAAGTTTCAGATAAAATTGCAGAAATGCTAACATCAGATGATGTAAAAGCCAAGGTGAAGATTATTTTTCAAACCGTAGAAAATTTGCATATTGCTTGTCCAAAAAACCTTGGAGATTGGTATTTTACTGGCGATTATCCAACGCCAGGCGGCAACCGAGTTGTGAATCGTGCATTTATGAATTTTTACGAAGGTAAAGACGCAAGGGCTTATTGATGACTTTAATTTTGCTGTTCAACGATTATTCTTACAATTCAACGATTTAGTTTTGTGTACAATAAATATTAACTATCTTTACGAAACCATTGCATAAGTAGGTTAAGTTATGGTAGATTTGGGGCAAAAAAGGTGAAAGTAATTTCACCTTTTTTATTGAAATAAAGTCAAATTCGTAATAAAATCATAAATCGAGTTACTCAACGAGTTTCTATACAATTCAACGATTTAGTTTTGCGTACAATAAATATTAATTATCTTTGCGAAACCATTGCATAAGTAGGTTAAGTTATGGTAGATTTGGGGCAAAAAAGGTGAAAGCAATTTCACCTTTTTTATTGGAATAAAGTCAAATTTTTCCAAAAGAAAAACCACGAAATTAATCGTGGTTTAGTTAGAATATGTAAAATGTAGCGGAAATTTATTTTTTTAACAAATCTCTAATTTGTATCAATAATTCTTCTTGAGTTGGTCCAGCTGGTGGTGCATCTGCTGCTGGTTTCTTCATTTTGTTAAGTCCTTTTACAACCATAAACAAGAACAATGCAATAATTACAAATTTAATTAATGCTCCAATTGCAAGACCATATTTTAATTGAGCTTCACCAACTGTCAATATTAGCCCTTCAAAGTTAACGCCACCTGTAACAATACCAATTACTGGCATTAAAATATTATCAACAACGGCACCAACAATTGCGTTAAATGCTGCTCCAAGAACTGTTGCAATCGCTAAGTCCATTACATTACCTTTTACAGCAAAATCTTTAAATTCTGAAATCATTCCCATAGTATTAGTTTTTTATTAATTAGATAAATTTGTTTGAACAACGAAAGTAATTATTTTTTTTAATTTAATTAACAATTGTTTATGTTTTTTTAAATCATTCTCGATAAAAAACACGTTTTACTCGATGAGAAACACTTGTTAGTATTTCGTAAGGTATCGTTTTCAAGCTTTCGGCAATCAAATTTACTGTTGGATTTTCTCCGAAAATAATTACCGAATCTCCTTCTTTGCAATCAATTTTAGAAATGTCAACCATTAACATATCCATACAAACGCTACCAAGAATTGTTGCCTTTTGATTATTAATGTTTACAAACCCTAATTCGTTACCCCAAAGTCTTGATATTCCGTCGGCATAACCTATTGGAATTGTTGCAATTTTCATTTTGTTTTTAGCTATAAATCGGCGACCATAACCAACGCTTTCGCCTTTATCGATAGTTCTAATTTGCGAAATTATTGATTTTAATGTGCTTACGTTTTCAAGAAATTTTTGTTCTTCTTTATCATTAGAAATTCCATAAAGTCCAATACCTAATCGAACCATATCGAATTGAAAATCGCCATAATGACTTATTCCTGATGTGTTTAGGATATGTCGGATTGGATTTATTTTCAATTCTGAATTTATTTTAGACGATAATTCATCGAATAATTTAATTTGTTGCATTCCAAAACTATATTGACTTAAATCGTCGCTAGTAGCCATATGCGATAGAATACTTTTTACTTGAATTGTTTGATTGACTTTTAAAATTTCGATTAATTGTTCGATTTGATGCGCCTCGAATCCCAAACGATGCATTCCTGTATCGATTTTTATATGAATCGGAAAATTTTTAATTTTCTTGTCATTTGCAATTTTCAAAAAAGCGTTTAAACCTTTAAAACTGTAAATTTCAGGTTCTAATTGGTATTGAATTATTGCAGAAAAACTTGATATTTCTGGATTTAAAACCATAATTGGCAAATTGATTCCAGCAGTTTTTAGCGAAATTCCTTCATCGGCGAAAGCCACACCCAAATAGTCAATTTTGTGATGTTCAAGCAATTTTGCAATCTCGAAACCGCCATTTCCATAACCAAATGCTTTGACCATAACCATCATTTTGGTGGTTGGTTTTAGTTTAGATTTATAGAAATTGAGGTTGTGACTTATTGCATTCAAGTTGATTTCAAGAACCGTTTCGTGTGTTTTTTCTTCAAGCAAAGCTACAATTTGTTCAAATTGAAATTGTCTTGCACCTTTTACTAAAATACTTTCGTTTGCGAAATTTAAGTTATTAAAATCTTGAATAAAATCGCTAGTATTTTTATAGGTTTTGCAATTAGAAAATTTGTTTTTATATGCCGAAATTATTTCGCCTATGCAAATAACACAATTAATTTTATTTGAAATAATTAGTTGCGAAACTTTAGAATACAAATCGTCATTTGACAAACCAGACTGAAAAATATCTGAAAGAATTACAGTTTTCTTTTTGTATTGTTTTTGATTTTCTAAAAAGTCCAATGCAATTTTTAAAGATTGAAAATCAGACGAGTAACTGTCGTCAATAATTGTTGTATTGTTAATTCCTGGCTTGAGTTGCAAACGCATTTCGATCGGAAAAAGCAATTGCATTCTTGATTCTATGGTTTCAAAATCGTATTTTAAGTACAACAAAACCATTAAACTTGAAATGGCATTTTCTACCGATGCATCGTCTTGAAATGGAATTTTGACAGTGAATTTCGTTTTTGCACAATCAATTTCTAATATAGTTTTTTGCAAAACCGAATTGATTTTAATAAAAACATCGGCAGATTTATCTTTACAACTCCAAGAAAAGGTTTTAATTTTTGGGTTTATAAAAGCATCAATGGTTTTGTTTTTGTTGTAAATTAAAATTTGAACATTCGAAAAAAGTTTGAGTTTTTCTTTAATTTTTTGACCAATATTATCAAAACCCTCGTCGTGAGCCGAGCCAATATTGGTTAAAATTCCGATTGTTGGATTGATAATTCGTTGGAGATTTTCCATTTCATTAATGGTCGAAATTCCAGCTTCGAAAATTCCAAAATTGTGATTTTCGTTAATCGCAATAACCGATAACGGCACGCCAACTTGCGAATTGTAACTTTTTGGGCTTTTAATTATATTAAAATCGGGACTCAATAAAAAATTCAACCATTCTTTAACAATTGTTTTTCCGTTGCTTCCAGTAATTCCGATAATTGGAAAATTGAAAAGATTTCTATAAAAACCTGCAAAAAGTTGCAAGGAAAAAGTTGTGTTTTCGACTACTAAAAAATTAGCTTTTGTTTTAAATTTTTCAGGAACATTTTGAACCACAAAGTTCCGAACGCCTTTTTCGATTTCTTCTCCTATATAGGTATGCGCATCGTTATTTGGCCCGACCAATGCAAAAAAAAGCGTTCCAACACTGTTTTGTAACGAACGGCTATCGATCGAAATATTGTTGATTTCAAAACAATCAATGTTTCTAATTAATTTACATTTTAGAACTTCGCATATTTTTTCAATAGATAAATGCATAAAAAGAATTCGAGTGTTAATTAAAAAGAATTACATCAAAAGTAAATAAAAAAATATTGCTACAAAGTCACAAAGTCACAAAGGTTTTGCAAATTATTGATTTTTCAATAATAAACTAAATCTTTCTTAATTATTTGATATTCATTGAATAAATAGAATAATTTTGCCTAAAACAAATACTATGAATATAGATTTACGAGAGATTTTCACAATAACGATGGTTTTGTTTGCCGTAATCGATATAATTGGCAGCATTCCGGTAATCATCAGTTTAAAAAACAGAGTGGGTCACATTCAGTCTGAAAAAGCTTCGATTGTTTCATTTTTTATAATGATTACGTTTTTATTTATCGGAAAAGAATTACTGAATTTTATGGCTATTTCGGTCAACTCATTTGCAGTTGCAGGATCATTTGTATTGTTTTTCTTGGCTTTAGAAATGATTCTAGGAATTAGATTGTATCGAGACGAAGAAGCCAAAACTGCATCGATTGTACCAATTGCTTTTCCGCTAATTGCTGGAACTGGCACAATGACCACTTTGCTTTCGCTCAAAGCGCAATACCACGATATTAATATAATTATTGCTATTTTTTTAAATATTGTTTTAGTTTATGGCGTTTTAAAATCGTCTACTAAAATCGAAAAAATCCTAGGAATAACGGGTTTGAGTATTATTCGAAAAGTTTTTGGTGTAGTTTTACTTGCAATTGCTGTTAAATTATTCGCAACTAATGTTAAAGCCTTGTTTGTGTAATAAAAATTTATATACTTTTACTTAACTAAATTTAAAATAATGAAAATTTTTACCTACATATTAATTTTTCTTGCTATCGGATTAATCATTTTCAATATTACTTTACTAGATTTCAGTCATTTAACTGAAGGGAATAGTCTTGTTGCTTTAATCGGAATTGTTGCTTCTATTTGTGCGGTTTTGATACTTTTGATTTTTAAAATGTCGAAATCAATTGTTGATAAGATGCAAAATCAGTAGATTTTATGTTTGATGTATTGATAATTGGTGGCGGCGTTTCAGGTGTTTCTTGTGCTTTAGTATTGGGTTCGGCTCACAAAAAAGCTTATGCCAACTATAAAAAAATTGCAATTATTACACACCAAAAAAATTCTTCACTTCAAGAAGCTTTGTTCAATAACGCTTATGGCATTCCTGCAGGAAAATTTGGAAGCGAAATATTAACCGAAAGTGTTGCGCAACTTCAAGAACTTTATCCACACGTTTTGCAAATTGAAAATGAAAAAGTTGTGCAAATTAAAGGTGATTATCCTGAATTTTTAGTTGTAACTAATAAGAATGTTTATATATCAAAGAATATTATTGTTGCCATTGGTTATTCTAACACATTAGCAATCGATGGATTAATGCAATTCGTTGAAAATCATAAAAAATCGATTCCTGAAAAAAATCGTATTCAGCTTAAAAATATCGACCATAAAGTTGCTAACGGAATTTATGTAGCTGGAACTTTGGCTGGTCATCGAAGTCAATTATCAATAGCAGCAGGTTCTGGAGCTGCTGTAGCAACTGATATTTTAACAGAATGGAATGATGGGAATCAATCACAAATTCACGATAAAGTTCAGTAATAATTGTAAGTTGTAAGTTGTAAGTCGGAAATAAAAAAATCATTTGCTCGCAAATGATTTTTTTTTGAAACATGAAACATGAAACCTGAAACCAGAAACATGAAACATGAAACCTGAAACCTGAAACATGAAACCTGAAACCTGAAACCTGAAACCTGAAACCTACTTCTTACTCGACAAATAAACACCAATCAAAATAACAAATGCCCCAAAAAATTGAATCAAAGTCAACGATTCATTGTCTAACAATCCCCAAAAAAAAGCTATAACTGGAATCAAATAAGTAACCGAAGTTGCAAAAACAGGAGATGAAAGTTGAATTAGTTTAAAGAAAATAATATTGGCGACTCCAGTGCCGACAATTCCTAAAATCAAAATAAAAAACATAGAATTTTGAACTTTTTCTATGTGAACAATATCTGCAAAACCTGTCGAAAACAAAATTATTAAAGCAGGAATTAGCATTACCGTAAAATTACCAGTTGAAATTGCTAAAGGCGATAAATCAGACAAATATTTTTTGACTAAATTGACATTAGTTGCATAACAAATTGAAGAGAAAATAATCAAAATTGCATAATAATAATTTTGTTCAGGATGATTAGCAGCTCCGTTTAAAATCAGTATTGAGCTTCCGATCAAACCAATAATTACACCATAAATTTGAGTTCTTTTAAAGCTTAATCCAAACAATAAAACTCCTAAAACTAGAGTATTTAACGGCGTTAACGAATTTAAAATCGAACTGACCGTACTACTTATTTGAGTTTGAGCAATTGAGAATAAAAATGCTGGAATAAATGTTCCGAAAAGCGAAGTTATAGCAACATATTTCCATTTATGATGCGGAATTGTTGGCAATGATTTATAACCTATTAATAACAAAAATAAACCTGCACAAACTATCCGAAAAGAACCAACTTGAAAAGGGTTCAGTCCAATTAATCCTTGCTTGATTAGTATAAACGAACTTCCCCAAATTATGGCAAGAATTATCAATAAAATCCATTTTGCATTCTTGTTTTCCATACTTTACCATTTACTTAACAAAACTGCGTCATTTTTATCGATATTGAATCATTTTATTGCATAAATTTGTAAATAATATTATTAAAATTAAAATTTAAAGATATGAAAATCTCAAAATTATTATTCGCAATCGCTATAACCGCAACATTATTAATAAGTTGTAAACAAACCGAAACTAAAATTGTCGCTCAAACTGTAGTAGCCAAAACTATTGCTGCAGATGCTAAAATGGCAACAACAAGCTTCAATATCGAAGGAATGACATGCGAATTTGGCTGTGCGAAAACTATCGAAAAAGAATTATCTGAAACTTCAGGTGTAAAATCAGTAAAAGTAGATTTTGACAAAAAAACTGCCAAAGTTGAATACGATTCGAAAACACAAACTCCAGAAAAATTGGTCGAATTAGTCGAAAAAACTGGCGACGGAAAAACCTATAAAGTATCGAATGTGAACAATTCGTAAATTGATATTTAAAAAGTTAGGAACTTGCAATGGGTTCCTAACTTGTTATTTTCCGGAACTCATATCGATTAAAACATTTATTGCTTCTTCGATATAAATGTCTTTAGCAAGATTTTCGTGCCAATTTGTTCGTTTTTTTTCTAAAAAGTCATCTTTTTTCATTCGTTTTAGTTCTACTTCGCTCGATTTAAAAATCATTTTATTGGTGTAATTTTCTTTAAATTCGAATTGTTTTAGATCTTCACAAATTATATCTCTATTTTTCTTAAAAGTATTATAATTCAAGCTAATGTTCAAATCTATTTTTTGTGAAACTAAATATTTAGCTTTTTTCTCGGTTAAAATAAAATAACTGTTATTTTCAATTCTTTTTTTGCTAGTTTGTAATATATTTACAAGATTGTACTTTTCTTCAAAGAATTTAAAATCAAGCTTTTCGACTTTTTCAGTAAGTAAAACATTTGGCAAAAATTGTTCACCGTAATTTTTATACATAGAATCTGATGGCAAAAAAACATCGCTAACAACACCAAAAATTTGGGTTGTATTTCCAGTAATTCTAAAATATTGTTGAATAGTTGTTTTTAATGATCCAAAATCGAAATCGGTTGTTTTACTTTCTGGAATAAACTGATTTAGGTTAATGCTGTTTTGCATAGTTCCTTTTCCAAAAGTCGATTTGCTGCCAATAATTATGCCTCGTTTGTAATCTTGAATCGCTGCTGCAAACATTTCAGAAGCCGAAGCAGTATCTGAATTTATTAAAACCGTAAGTGGACCGTCCCAAATCGAATTTGGTTTTTCTAAGGTTAAAATTTTCATAGATTTATCATTAGATTTTAACTGAACTATAGGTCCTTCTTTAATGAATAAACCTGCAATTTCGATAGCAGTTTCAACAGATCCACCACCATTATTTCTAATATCTATAATTATTCCGTCAATTTTTTCTTTTTTTAGAATTTCAATTTCTTGCGCTACATCTTTGGCTGCATCACGATTGGTCGAATCGCTAAAATCTTTATAAAATTTAACCAAATTAATAATTCCTGTTTTTTTATTGAATTTTTCGACAATGCATGATTTAGCAAAAGTGTCGCCAACTTCGATAATTTCTTTTTTAATGGTTACAATTTTAATAGTTCCATCTAATTTTTTAATGGTAAGCTTAATAGGAATATCTTTTTTAGCTTTAGAAACAATTTTGCCAAAATCAATAAGTTTTAGACCAACCAAATCAGTAAATACATCATTTCCAACAGCAATTTTCAATATAATATCGCCAACTTCAAGCTTTTTTTCTCGCCAAATACTTCCACTTTCGTTAATGCTATGAACCTGAAAAAAACCATCATTATAAGTAACTTGAGTACCAAGCCCAACATATTGACCGCTCATATTATAACCTTCATCTCTGACCTCTAATGGAGTTAAATATTTGGTGTGTGGATCAATTTGAGCCAAAATAGCTTTAATAAAATAGCTGAAAAAATAATCTCTTTCTAGGTTTTCGATGTTTCTTGCTGAACCATTAATTTTTTTAAAAATATAATTTTTACAATCAAGAAAATTCTCATCAAAAGATTTTTTTACATATTTAGAGTTTATTTGAGATTGTTCATTGTCAAATTTTTCTTTTTTGTATAATGTGTCTAAAATAGCTTCTTTTGAATCGGTTCTCCAATACTCTTTTAATTCCGCATTAGTTTTAAAAAAGTTTTTGTGATATTCGATGTGACTATCATTTATAAATAAATAAATTGGATTTTTTTCAACAGTTTCATAAATAACTT
>JAYVBR010000081.1:0-4229 GCA_043750395.1 Bacteroidota bacterium
CACAATTGGTAATGATTTTTGGTTCGGTACCAATAAAGGTAGATTATTTCACTCTGCAGATAAAGGTATTACTTGGACTGTGGGTGCAACACCATTAGCTGATACAAATACTGGGAAATATGCTTTTAAAGATACTAACAATGGTATACTTACAGACGATGGTTACAACCTTTGGAAAACAATAAATGGTGGTGCTACTTGGATAGATACTGTCCCTAATGGTTCTGTAAGAGATGGTGCATTGACTTATGTTCCTGGTACAGATAATACTTATGTAAATCTTGGTGTTGGAGATGGAGTTCCAAGAGGTTCTTCTTATTCTTGTGATGGTGGAGATAACTGGGAAAACATAAATTTATTAGGAGATGATTTTAGTGTAAATGTTTCAACTTGGGTAGCTTTTTCTTCTCCTTCAGTTGGAATAGCTTCGGGTAATAATTTTACAACTGCAATTGGTAGTTTTAGATTTGTTGCAGAACCATTTGGTTCAGCTACTAGTTTATGTCCATCATCTTTGTCAGTTAGTTCTCAAAGTTATAACAGCCTATTCTCAATTTCACCAAATCCAACATCAGGTGTATTAAGTTTGAAAGGTGCAAACATCAACCAAGTTGCAATAACAGATATTTTAGGTAAAGTAGTTATCAATAATACTTATTCATCATTATCTGATGTAACTTTGAATTTGAGCGATTTAAACTCGGGTGTTTATTTTGTAAAAGTAACCAATAATGAAGGTACAACTTCAACTTCTAAAGTTGTAAAACAATAACCATTGAATTTATATTATATAAACCACCAACTAAAGTTGGTGGTTTTTTTTTTGAAAACCCAAAACCCAAAAACCACAACCCACAACCTACAACCCACAACCCAAAATATTTCAAAAAACAAAAATTTATATTTTCTATAACAAATCAATTGCGTATTTTTGCATTTGATTTTTTAACTATGAAGTATTTTTTTCTATCAATTTTCTTAACACTAAACTTTATTTGTCTATCGCAAATTGATGATCAAATTAACGATACCGTAAAAAAAAAATCACTGCGAATAGACCGAAGCAAAGACAAACCAAAAGCTAAATTTGACCAATACAGAATTATTAGCTTAAACAATGATACTACCTATGTAGATACTACATTAACAATTCAAAAATTATATAAGTTTAATTACCTTCGTAAAGATATTTTTGGACTTTTGTCATTTGCCAACGAAGGACAAACTTACAACACATTAAACTACGGATTAACTAATAATTCAGTTTTTCCAGAAATAGGTTTTCGATCAAAATCATTTAGTTATTCAAGAGCCGAAGACATTAACTATTATTCAGTTGCCACTCCAATTACCGATTTGTACTACAAATCAGTAATGGAACAAGGACAGAATCTACAAGCATTAATAACTGTCAACCTTTCAGAAAGACTCAATCTTTCAATTTCATATCGTGGTTTGCGATCGGTTGGCAAGTACATCAACCAGCTTTCAAGCACAGGCAATTTTACCTTTACATCAAGTTATGCAACTAAAAATAAAAAATACAATGCCAATTTCCATTTCACAAAAGACGATATTTCTAATGGCGAAAACGGTGGAGCAACCAACATTAATGATTTCGAATCAGGAGCCTCCAATTTTAAAGATCGTCCAAGAATAGCAGTAAATCAAACTGATTCCAAATCATTATTACAAGGAATGCGATTTTTTCTTAACCACAGTTATCGAATTAACGCAAAATCCAAAGACAATTATCTTGATGTTTATCATCAAATAAACTATGAAGATCAATTTTTTGAATTCAATCAAAAAACTGTTAAAAATTCTATTAAAGAAAATTTTAATTCTCAATTCGGCGATTCCTATAAACCAGCAAGCATAATCGATTCTACGTTTTACAACAAATTATACAATAAAATTGGACTTTCATTTAAAAATGAAAAACTAGGAAAAGTATCATTCTTTATAGAAGATTTTCGAAACAATACTTTTTATAAAAAAGTATTAATTTTCAATAACAATACAGTGCCATCTTTATTGTCAAACAAAATTCTGACACTTGGTGGAAACTACGAATACAAAAAAAACAATTATTCAGGAAACATTACAATTTCCAAAGCTATTACAAATCTTACAGTTTCCTCAATAGATGCCAACCTAAAATATCAATTAAACAAAAACAATATCTTCAATTTTCAATATCAAAACATTAGCAAACAACCCAACAATAATTTCAATTTATACCAATCAAGTTATAAAAACTACAATTGGAGCAACAACTTCAACAACGAAAAAATCAATACCTTAAAATTAATTGCCAACACCAAATACGTCAACGCAACTATTCAATTAACCAATCTCAATGATTATTTATATTTTTCGAATGATGACACAATTTTTCAAAAAGTTACCCCAAAACAATTCTCAACTTCTATAAATTACATCTCATTTCAAGCCAATAAAGAATTCAAATTTGGAAAGTTTGCGTTAGACAACACCTTACTTTTTCAAGAAGTAAAGCAAGATACTAAAATTCTTAACCTTCCAATTATTACCACACGAAACACAATTTATTATTCTAATTTCTTTTTTAAACGTGCATTATTTTTACAAACCGGAGTAACTTTGAACTATTTCACCAAATATTTCGCCAACGATTACAATTCAGTAACGGGAGAATTTTTCGTTCAAAAATCTAAAAAAGTTGGTGCTTTTCCAATGATTGATATCTTCGTAAACGGTCGAATTCGCCAAACACGCATATTTTTTATCGCCGAACACATCAACACATTATTCACCAAAAGCAATTATTTAACCGCACCAAACTATCCATACCGCGATTTTATGATTCGATTCGGACTAGTTTGGAACTTCTTTCAATAATTTATTGGGCGTTACGGCAGAAAAAGCCGTCGGGCTATCATTCCAATCTTTTTAAAATTGCTGAAAAAGCAATTTTAAAAAGGATTTTCCCTTTTATCCCTAACGCAAACTAGATTTAATAACAACAATTCCATATCAAATTAATATCTTTGTCCTAATAAATAATTATTAACTTAAAAAAAACACTAGCAATAATGTTGCTAGTTCTCCCTTTGGGGGCTAGGGGGCTATGAATTATTCACAAAACATACTCGGAACAATTGGCAACACGCCAATGGTCAAATTAAATAAAGTTACCGAAGGAATCGAAGCATTGGTACTTGCCAAAGTCGAAACTTTTAATCCTGGGAATTCAACCAAAGACCGAATGGCTCTAAAAATGGTCGAAGATGCAGAAGTCGACGGTCGATTGCAACCAGGCGGAACAATCATTGAAGGAACTTCTGGAAACACCGGAATGGGTTTGGCGTTAGCTGCAATTGTTAAAGGTTACAAATGTATTTTTGTAATAACCGACAAACAATCTAAAGAAAAAATGGACATTCTTCGTGCTGTTGGAGCCAAAGTTATTGTTTGCCCAACCGATGTCGAACCAACCGATCCTAGATCGTATTATTCAGTTTCTAAAAGACTAGGAACCGAAATTCCAAATTCTTGGTATGTCAATCAATACGATAATCCGAGTAATGCAACTGCGCATTATGAGCAAACTGGACCCGAAATTTGGGAACAAACCGACGGAAAAGTCACTCATTTTATTGTTGGTGTAGGAACAGGCGGAACAATTTCGGGAATCGGAAAATATTTAAAAGAAAAAAATCCAAATATCAAAATTTGGGGTGTCGATACTTATGGATCAGTTTTCAAAAAATACCACGAAACTGGCATATTTGACGAAAATGAAATTTATTCTTATATTACAGAAGGTATAGGCGAAGACATTCTGCCTTTAAACGTAGATTTTTCAATAATTGATGGTTTTACAAAAGTAACTGATAAAGATGCTGCCGTTTACACCAGAAAAATTGCAAAAGAAGAAGGCATTTTCGTAGGAAATTCTGCTGGTTCGGTTATAAAAGGATTACACCAATTGAAGCATCATTTCACTAAAGATGACGTGGTTGTAGTTTTATTTCACGATTCAGGTAGTCGTTATGTTGGTAAAATGTTCAACGACGATTGGATGCGTGAGCGTGGCTTCCTAGACGAAGAAATAACCAAAGCCGAAGACGTGATCAAAGAACATATCGAAAAACCATTGATTATTGTGCGGACCGAAGAGTTGGTTTCGCACGCAATTGACAGAATGCGAAAATACAAAATATCGCAAATTCCAGTCATTGATA
>JAYVBR010000082.1:0-9810 GCA_043750395.1 Bacteroidota bacterium
TACAGTTATTACTTTAATGCTATTTATATGGGTAATTAAAAGCTCAAATTCTGAAAAAAGTAGAAAAACAGCAATATATGTATTTATTGGTTTAACAATTTGGCTCATAATTCAAGCTGTTTTGACTTTGAAAAACATTTACAACTCGAATACAAATTCTTTGCCACCAAAAATAATGTTACTAGGAATTTTTCCAATGATTTTGACAATCATTTTATTGTTTGCAACCTCAAAAGGGAGGCAATTTATTGATTGTTTGTCAATTAAAAAATTGACTTATCTAAATGTTGTACGAATTCCAGTAGAAATTGTTTTATTTTGGCTTTTTCTCAACAAATCAATTCCTGAACTTATGACTTTTGAGGGACGAAACTTTGACATTCTTGCAGGGATATCTGCGCCATTTATCGCACACTATGGTTTTGCAAAAATGAAAATTAGCAAAAAAGGGCTTTTAATTTGGAATTTCATTTGTCTCGGCCTTTTAATGAATATTGTTATAAATGCTTTATTTTCAGCACCTTCACCAATACAGAAATTTGCTTTTGAACAACCAAATATAGCAATTTTGAATTTTCCGTTTAGCTGGTTGCCGACTTTTATAGTTCCACTAGTGCTATTCGGACATTTAGCTTCAATTAGACAACTCTTAAAACTAAAAACTTACTAAAACTAAAAATTATGGACAAAAATGTAACCACAATGATCGAAAACCTGAAAGAAAAAACAGGTCATTCTTTAGACGAATGGAAAACAGTTATCGCAAAACAAAACTTAGCCAAACACGGCGAAATTGTAAAATTCCTAAAAGAATCTCACAACATTACGCACGGTTATGCTAGCGAAATTGCCTTGAAAGTGCTTGGTTCAGATGCTGATTCGTCTAACGATGCCGATGCATTTATTGAAACACAATACAAAGGCAAAGAACATTTAAAAGCATTTTACGATAAACTAATTGCCGAAATCGAAAAATTTGATGGCGAATTCGAAATCGCTCCAAAGAAAACATACGTTAGTTTGAAACGAAAAAAACAATTTGTAATATTGAATCCAGCTTCAAAAACCCGTTTTGAAATAGGTTTTAACCTAAAAGGTGTTGATGCCAAAGGCAAACTCGAAAACGAAAAACCAAACGGAATTTGTTCACACAAAATCAATATTTCTGATATTTCAGAAATTGACCAAGAGGTAATCGATTGGATAAAAATGGCATTTACTAATGCTGGATAATAAAAATATAATTTGATACTTCCTAAAAAACCCTTATAAACTCTTGTTTTATATGGGTTTCATAATTTGAGACCTATTTATAATGCCTCAAATTATAATTTGCATCCTTCAATTGATTTTCGCATCGCATCTTTGCTGTGTTGTTAATCGATAACAATATCAATTCAATTTAAAACAAATTCAAATGAAAAAATTTATCTTAATATTATCAGTATTAGTATCAAGTTTCTCAACATTCGCACAACTTCGAGGTTCTGGAAAAACAGTCACAAAAACTTATGATTATCAAAACTTCAACAAAGTCAATTTTGATGATTTGGATGGAAAAATCGAAATAAAAGTCGGAAAACCATATAGCATTTCTATCACAATCGATGATAATCTATTAGAAATATTAACTGTTATAGAACATTCAGGTAACAAACAATTGACCATTGCATTAAAAGGAAATCGCAATAACAAAATGTATATTGAAGATACGAAAATTTCAATGAAAATCACATTGCCATTTTTATTAGAAGTAAGCAATAATGGCAATTCGGAATTAATTGTAACCAATATTAATAACAAAAATTTCAGAACAGAAAATCCTGTAAATGGCAGTACTACATTGTCAGGAATTGTAGATTATCTTGAAGTTATTTGTCGTGGAAATGGCAACTTGAATGCTGAAAAACTACTAGCTAAAAACGCCAAGATAATTGGTCGTGGCAATGGAAATGCTAGAGTTAATGCAAAAAAAATAATTGAATCCAATCAATCTGGAAACGGAAATATTGAGAATATTTTTCAATAGCAATGTTCCGCGAAGTCTCCGACTTCGTAGATGTGATAGAAGTTCTCCGAACTTCAAATAAAAAAATCGGTCCGAGACCGAAAACCACAATCACGAAGTCGGAGACTTCGCTAAACATTCCAAACAATTTTAAAATTCTAAAACTTTTCGTCAAAATCAATTTTCTAAAAATCCTAATACTCTTCAATATGAAACTACTCAAACAAATTACCAACCCAATTTTAATGCCATTTTGGTGGCAAGATTTCTTAATTGTAATTCCTAGAATAGTTTGCGGCTATTTGCTTGCATCAAGTTTTGGAGCCGATAAATTCGGAATGCCTTGGTCAAATCCTGACAACGGATTAGGATTGTTCGAAGTAGCTTTTTGGTTCCCAAACGATGTTGCTGGTTATGGCGGAATATTTGCAATTGCACCAAGATTCTTTGCTTGGATGGGCGCATTTGCAGAAGCAGTCGGAGGAATTATGTTGTTAATCGGATTCCAAACTCGCATAGCTTCATTTCTTATAATTTGCACAATGTTGGTTGCTATTTTTATGCAACAAATTGACAATGGTTTATGGAATTGTCTTGCCGCAATGGGTTTTTTATGGGTTGGCATTTTCTATATGATTCTTGGCTCTGGACGATTTGGAATAGACTTTTTATGCCTATCCCCGACCCTTTCCAAAGGAAAGGGAGATTTTACTAAATAAAAAAAATAAATAAAAAACTAAATAAAAATGAAAAATTATATCTTTATAATATTAGTGCTTGTAAGTTTAACAAGTTGTGTGCAAAAATCATATAACAGAAAAGTTACGTTATTTCTTGATGTTTCAGGAAACAAAGACATAAAAACAGTAGGAATTCGTGGCGAAAATAAACCCTTTTCTTGGAATGAGGATGTTGCAATGGAAGTTGTAAAAAAAGATTCGCTTTACAAAAAAACTTTCGAAATTAATACAGGAAGACTTTGTACAGAATTAAAATTTACAATCAACGGCGAATTCGAATTGCAAGACCAAGAAAATAGGAAAGTTTATTTTAATGAAAATGGCGTAACGATTTATAAAGCGAAATTTAATACTGTTAATAAGTAGTAACTTAGACCTAACAGGTTCTAAAAAACTTTTTGGTCTTTCTGAAAAACTAAGGAACAGTCCAAAAAATATTGCCTAAAATTCCGTTGTCATAAATAAAATTGGCTTTTCGGTTTCCTGAAAAATCTAAGTATAGAAACTCTAATTCATAAACTTGACAAGCAATTACCGAGAAATTTTCTATAAATAAATCACTTTCAAATTCTGTTGGTTTTATTTCAGAAAATTTCTTGTCGTAACCTAAAGTTGGTATTTCTGATTTTGTGTTTGGCGCGTCAATAGTCATATAACCCAATCGTGCTTGCGGGCTTGTAGCTTTCCATTTTTCATTTGATACTAAATCATTATTATGTATTGTGGCAAATGCTTTAACAACTATTTGAACACGTTGCCGTGCATCGTAAAACAGTAAAGTAATGCGATTGTCTTTTTGCAAATCTGCAAATTTTCTAGAACGAACGTCCGTGTGAAAGTAGATTGTTTTTTTAGATTCGTCTACTTTTCTGTTGATTACAATTCTTAGTGATGTATCATTGTTTTCACTTATTGTTCCCAAACACATAGTTCGAAAACCATTTTTTTTCTTGACTGAGCCGTTAACTAATTTTTTCCAAGCTAACTCTTCTAAACTATTTAAATCGTGATGAATACCATTAATTAAAATTGAATTTTCTAAGTTATTAATCATATTTTTTAGATTTTAATTGATTAAATGCATAAAACCCTAGAACTAATTCTCCCAAAGTTCCTGCAATAAAAATTGTTGATGGAAATCCATCAAAAAGAATTGAAATTATTCGACCAAAACCCAATCCAAGCATAAATAACATATTGCAAATCGTAGCAGTTTTCCAAAAATTCTGATTAAAAATTCCCAAAATCCAAAGTGATGCAAAAGCTAAATACAAACCCATTATTGCTTTTAGAATATTGGCTTCGTCGATTGTATTTGTGTCAACAACTAGAAATAAATTGGGTTTAAACCCATAAACAAAAGCTGCTGATACAACAATTGCTGTCGAAATGATTAAATGGATATTTTTGCTTTTCATTTTAGAAAAATAGTTTTATAACAATATGATTTAGCCCTGATCGCAGTGGAAAGCTTTTCGAAAAAGATGTTTAGGTTTTTTTAAGTTCGAAAAAACGACCAACGGAAGTTCTTTTCGAACTTAAAAAACCAAACAGATTTAAGAAAACTTAAAACGAAGAGCAGGATTGGCTTCTAAATCTATAGTTTATCGATTTCCTCTTGAACAACTTCCCATTCTTCAAGCAACTTGTCTAAATCGGCTTTTTTCTTATTGTATGCAGTAAAAAAACGAGCATCTTCGATATGTTTGTCGTAATTAGATGCTAATGCTTTGTCGTCTTGCTGAATGTCTCGCTCTAAATCTTTAATGTTCGATTCGACTTTTGACAATCGATTTTGCAATGATTTAGATTTTTTTTGGTCGTCATAGGACAAGGATTGTTTCGCAACAACTATTTCTTTCTTGGCAATATCCTTTTTCTCGACTTCGCGCATATTTTCGAGATTTCTCATTTCAAGAAAATAATTAATATCGCCTAAATATTCTCTTATTTTTTGGTCTTTGAATTCATAAACCAAATTAGACATACCTTGCAAAAAATCTCTATCGTGCGAAACCAATAGCAGTGTTCCTTCGAATTTTTGAAGTGCCGCTTTCAATACATTTTTTGATTTAATATCCAAATGATTGGTTGGCTCATCCATCAACAAAACATTAATCTGCTGTAGCAATAACTTACACAATGCCAAACGGTTGCGTTCGCCACCAGACAATACTTTTACTTTCTTTTCGACATCGTCACCACGGAACAGGAACGATCCTAACATATCACGAACTTTCGAACGATTGGTGTCTGTCGCAGCATCTTCCATTGTTCTCAAAAGTGTGATTTCGCCATCGAGATATTCGGCTTGGTTTTGGGCAAAATAGCCAACCTGAACATTGTGACCCATTTTAATATTGCCTTTGTATTCGAATTCGTTTACAATAGCTTTTATAAAGGTAGATTTCCCCTGACCATTTTGACCAACAAAGGCGATTTTAGAACCTCGTTCGACCAATAAATTTATGTCTTTTAAAATGGTTTTGTCGCCATAAGCCTTGGTTACGTATTCGGCTTCAATTACAACTTTTCCTGGAACTTTCGAAACTGGAAACGAAATATTCATTACAGAATTATCGTCTTCGTCAACTTCGATTCTTTCGACTTTATCGAGTTTTTTTATTAAGGATTGTGCCATTGATGCTTTACTAGCTTTGGCACGAAATTTTTCGATTAATTTTTCGGTTTCTTCAATTTTTTTGGCTTGGTTTTTTTGAGTTGCCAATTGTTTTTCACGAATTTCGTGACGTAATTCAAGATATTGCGAATAAGGTTTATTGAAATCATAAGCTTTTCCAAGAGAAATTTCTATCGTTCGGTTTGTTACATTATCCAAAAACATTTTATCGTGCGAAACGATTACAACAACTCCAGGATAATTGCGCAAAAAACTCTCTAACCAAATGATACTTTCGATATCTAAGTGATTGGTTGGCTCATCAAGAAGCAGAATATCATTGGCTTGAAGCAATAATTTGGCTAATTCGATTCGCATTCTCCAACCGCCAGAAAAAGTTTCGGTTTGGTTATTAAAAACATCACGTTTAAAACCTAAACCTAACAATATTTTTTCGGTATCGCCAACATAATTATATCCACCGAGTAATTCAAATCGATGCGTATAATCGGATAAATCTTCTATGATTTGGCTGTATTGATCGCTTTCATAATCGGTTCTTGTTACTAATTGATGATTTATTTCTTCAAGTTTTTTTTCTACAATTTGAATATCTGT
The DNA here is from genome assembly GCA_043750395.1 of Bacteroidota bacterium. Lineage (GTDB taxonomy): Bacteria > Bacteroidota > Bacteroidia > Flavobacteriales > Flavobacteriaceae > Flavobacterium. Next base: position 5,987 of record JAYVBR010000082.1, read on the forward strand.
AAATGCTTGATAGGCTTCTTCGAGAACGGTTCTTCCTTGTTCAAAATCGATATCTTGGCGCAAAAAACCAATGCGAACTTCTTTTTCGGTTGCAATTTGACCAGAATCGGGTTTGAAATCGCCAGCCAAAATTTTGAGCATTGTTGATTTTCCTGCACCATTTTTTCCGACAAGCCCTACTCTATCGCCAGCCCCCATTCTGAAAGTTACTTCTTCAAATAAATATGTTCCTCCAAAGGACACTGACAAATTATGTATGTTTAACATGAAAAAAGGTTTAAGCGGTTTAAGGTTTAAAGTTTAAAATTAGAGAAAATCAAATAATAAATTTATAACATATTTCATAATAAAGTTCAAATTAACATTAAATCGAAAAGAAATTAGTTAACATAAATTGGACTTTTTAAAATATTGGTTTGTTATAAAGTATTAAATTTTAGACCTTAGAATAACTTTTAAAAACGTGCAAAAGTAACTCAATTTTAACTAAAAACACTTTAATAAATCGTAAATTTGATTGGTCGAACTAATGACTTATCAAATATCTATAAAATGTCAACCAAAGGATTGAAAATAAGAAGTATTTTAACAGGAAGTTGTCCAAGATGTCAACAAGAAAGTATGTATTTCGATCAAAATTGGATTCATTTATCAAAATTACTAAAAATGAACGAAAAATGCAGCCATTGTGGATTAAAATATCAAATTGAACCTTCGTTTTTTTATGGTGCGGTTTATGTAAGTTATGGTTTGAATGTTGCTTTAATGATAATAATATTTTTAGTTGCTTACTTTGGATTTCACGCAAAATTTACTGCAACATTTATAACTATGATCGGAATATCTGTAATTTTGACTCCTATAAATATAAGACTTTCCCGGAATATTTATATTAATTTGTTTGTGAGTTATGACAAGAAATACGATTAATTATAAAGGTTATGTTCTAGAAAATTGTGGGTTTTCATAATTTATAAAGTGTTTGTCATTTCGACGATAGGAGACTAGAGCCTGAAAGTGCGACTGGCGAAGCAAATCACATTAGTTGCTTGGTTTATGTGATTTCTCATTTTTTCGAAATAACAAAAAAAAGTTTTATTTTAATAAAATATAAGGTTTGAAATACCAACATTATTCAAGAACAGAACCATTATAAACAATCAAATGTTGGAATTTATTTTAAACATATAAGTCAAATAAGACATTTATTTCTACCACGTATTGTAGGGGTTTTAAAATTTAAAATTAAATTTTAAGTTTTGAACCATTAAGAAATTAAGGTTCATTTTTATTAACTTTTATATCATAAAAAAATCTATTTGATAAAACCCATATAATTGAGCTTAGAACCAGAAATTATAAGTTAGAATGTTTTAAATAAGAGCTTTAAAATTGAATTGTGATAAATATTATCTATTGTGAATATCATTCATTTTTTATAAAACCTTTCGATGTTAATAGACAAATCAATTGGTTTATGGAATTCAATATTGTCAAATAAAATTTTCGCCATAGTTGGAGCAAGCATCACGCCACGTGTACCCATTCCGTTCAAAATATGAATATTTTTCTGTTCAAAATGAGTTCCAATTAGTGCTTTTCTATCTTTTACGGTTGGGCGAACTCCTGCAAAATGATTTATAATTTCGAAATCACAATTCAAGATTTCTTTAATTCTTTCTTTTAATTCGAGTCTACCTTCTTCTGTTGGTAAATTAGTTTTATCAGCCCAGTTGTAGGTAGCTCCGACTTTAAAAAAGTTATTTCCTAAAGGTAAAATAAATACACTTGTATTGACAATTACATCTAAATTCAAATTAGGCGCTTTTATGATAAATAACTCTCCTTTTGTTCCATCTAGAGGCAAATCGTTAAAAAATGGATTATATTGCATCCCAAACCCTTCAGCGAAGACAATGTTAGTGGTTTTTATATTATTATAAAATACATTGTCGTTTTCAAACCTAATTCTATCATAATCAAAAGCTTCATTTTTAAATAAATTATTTTCAGACAAATAAGAATGATACGATTTTAACAACAAAGCAGTATCAACATAACCAGTTTGCAAAACTTCTCCAAAATCAAAAGGAGAATCTATTCCAGAATATTTAGTTTTGATTAAATCTAAAGACAAAAATGAGGTTAAATCAGGTTTATCCGAAGCAGCAAACCAATTGTTTTGCTCTTCGATAGAAAAGAATTTTCTTAAAATTGGCATTTTAAAGTCAAACTTTACTTTTAGTTTATCCTGAATTGAATTGTAAAAAACATTCAACAAATCAATTTGCGATTGTGCATCTTGCAAACCCGAAAATCTTTTCAAAATTACTGGATTATATAAACCCGCTGCAATTGTTGATGATGTTTGAGAATTGTTATCGAAAACAATAATTGATTTGTTGTTATGCAAACACATTTCTGCAAAAGCAATTCCTGCTAAACCACAGCCTACAATTAGGTAATCTACTTTCATTTTAGTGTTCAGATTTCAGATTTTAGATTTTAGATTTCAGATTTCTATAAATTTATCAATTCGTGAAAAATTTACTTTTATTTACAAAAAAAAACGCTCACTAAATTAGTAGGCGTTTTTTAATAATTTGATGAAAATACTAAATACTTAGTAATTCCACATATCAGATTCGAAATCACGAATTTTCTCTTTAACACGAGCCGATTCTAATAATTGATTCTGAGCATTATCTTTCATATAATCTTGGATTAATCTATCTCCGAAAACATTTTCTTCTTTATAGATTACCCCATTAAACCTTCTTGAGTTTAACAAATGGTCAAAAGAAACTGGCATTGCAGAGTTTCTATCATTAAAAGCGTAAGCATCATGAAGAACATCTCTTATAGCGGGGAAATAAACCCAAAATAATTCAATAACATCTGCGTTGTCATTACCAACTTCACGAGCCTCTGGAGAAACTGGACAAATACCAAGCAATCTGTATTTTAATTCACCTTGACGTTTGTCAAAATACCAATATCCTTTAATTTTATAACCAGAAATATCAATTGCTCCTAGACTTCTTTCATCGATATATTGAAGATCTAACTGTTTAGCAGCAGGTAATCTTCCAGCAGCAACAGCAGGAATAATCTTAATAACTTTACCCTTCTTTTTAATTATTTTTTCTGGAGAACCAGAACTTTCAGAACCAAAATATAAATCACGATTATTATTTAGTTCTTCTCTACCAGCATTCGTAGTATCCCTAAAAGTAAAAGATGAAGACATATCTTTTAAAGATTTTTTGGTATTGAAATAATCATCACCATAAACTTCGGTAATTTTTCCGTTTTTAATGTTTTTAATTAAAACATCAAAAAGAGATCTTCTGTCTTTTCCAATATTAGCCGTATCAACAGGATAATAAAGAGGAAAATTAATTCTTTCGTTAATATCTACAATCTCCCAAGTTGTTTTACCCAACAATACATCTCTATCGTGAACATAACCATAAGGTAATGGCTTGTCATTATCAGAAACTAATTGTGCTTTAGATTTAATACCTATTTGGTCAGGTGTCTTAGCATTAAGCAAGTTAGATTGAGCAAATGAAGTTAAACTTCCAGCAACTAAAACTAAAACAGTTAAAAAATTTTTCATTTTTATATTTTTTTATTCTTTATTGATAAGTAAGTAACGAAGAAAAAACGATTTTATTATAATATTTCGAAAATTACTGGAGCAGTTCTTGGTAAAACTATTGGAGAACCCACAACTTTAGTTTTTATATCAAATATTGTTACTTGATCACCTCTTGTACATCTCGCTAAAGCAGAAGCGCATTGAGAATTTACTCTATCGC
>JAYVBR010000083.1:0-9809 GCA_043750395.1 Bacteroidota bacterium
TGTTAAGTAAAGAATACAAAAAAACAGGAACAGTTAGAAAGCAAAAGGTTTCTGTAGGAATTGAATTTTTTGAAGATGATGATAATGAAATAATCCAAATTGATGTTGTTCCAGGAAGGGAATTAAATCAAGATAGTTTTGAAAAAGAAAATGATTTAAATATTAACATTAATACTCCTGACGGAACTTATACTCAAACTAATATTCATTCTCAAATAGAAAATATTAAAGGAAAATCTGATGCTAGACAAATTATTAGATTACTAAAAATATGGAAGCAACAAAAAAATAAAGATATTAAATCTTTTTTTGTCGAACTAATTGTTATTAAAGCATTTGATAATAAAATCGTTTCTGGAAACCTTTGGGATAAGTTAAAGATCGTTTTGGAATATATAAAAGATGAAATAACTAAAGATAATTTTTCATTAAAAGATCCTGGTAATTCTAATAATGATGTTGCAAAAACTTTAGAATCTTGGCAAAAACAAAACATCAAGAATGACATTGAATTTATTTTAAGCAATGTAGCTTCAAAAGATGAAAACATTAAAAATCATTTCAAAGAAAATGATGATTTTTTAATTGAAGAAGTTGAATTAAATTCAAAAAACAGCTACAGAGTTAATAATTCTTCCAGTGTAATAATTCCGCCAAGTAATCAATTTGGTTAGAATGCGAGAAAAATTAGAACAGATTTTTATTGTATTTCAACAATATGTTAACGACCTCAAAATATTGAAAAATTTTGAGGTTTTTGATAATATCATCAAGGGCAGAATTGAGGTTTTATGTGAAACGAAAGAAAATGTAATATTTGATGTTGAAATTAATTTGAACTATCCATTAAAAAGTGGAGTGTCAGAATCAATAACTTTTTTCAATAAAGACTTAAAAAAATTCTCACACATAAATTATGATGGTTCTGTTTGTTTTCATACTTTAACTACACCAAATCTTTCATTTAAACTTGAAACAGACATTGAAGCACTTTTAGAATGGGTACATAAATATTACATTAATGTATTAAATGATAAACATTTTGAATATCTATTTTATCAAAATCAAGAGAATAATCAAATTTTTTTATTTTGTGATTCTGATATAAAACCAAAAGAAAATGATTTCGGTTTTTTCTATTTTACAAAAAAAAGTACCCAAATCTTAAATAATACTTATTTAATTCAAGGTTTGAAAAGTCAAAAAGAAAAATCAAATATTGTTTTTAAATGGAATAAACATAACAGCGAATTTAAAAACTCTTTTAAAGGGCTATATTTTATATCAGATAGAATACCAGCATATTACAGAAATTTTTCGTTTGACAATTGGATTGATTTCGAATCAACATTTAATGTTCATTTTTTAAAATTTTTAAATGATTCAAAAAAGAACATAGATAAAAAAGATTTGATTGATGGAAAATATTTTTGCTTACTTGTTGGTTATCCAATAGGAAATGGGAAAATAAATTATGAAACTATTCAAATTGATTTTTATAATATTCCAGTTTTTAAAGGGAATTTAATAAAAAAAGAAATAACTTGGTATAAGACAATTGATAGTTCATATGATTTGTTTTTTGGTAGAGGAAAATTACATAATAGTTTATCTAATGGCAGAATATTATTAATTGGAATTGGAGCAATTGGTAGTAATTTATCTGAATCACTTGTTCGTGGTGGATGTAAGTTTATAGATTTATTTGATAATGATTATAAAGAAATTGGAAATATATGTAGGGCGAAATATAAATTTTCAATTGGTAAAACTAAAAAAAACGATGAGTTAAGTCAAACTTTATTAGATATTTCACCATTTGTAGAAATTAATACCTTTAATCATTCAATCATACCACTACATACTGAATAAACAAAAAAAATCTATTTTGAATTTCTAAATAAATACGACTACATAATTAATTGTACAGCTAATAATGATGTGAATTTAATTTTGGACGATTTAGATATTAAAACAAATTTAATAACACTTTCAATATCTAACAATGCAAAAGAATTAGTATGTGTAATTGGTAATAAAAATGTTTACGAAGAAAATTCATATATTTATAATACTATTCAACAAGATTTGAATGATATGTTTTATCCCCAAGGGTGTTGGAATGCTACATTTAAGGCATCTTTTCATAATATAAATACACTCGTTAATTACGCATTAAGTAATATTGATTATAAGTTGAATACAGGAATTGATTTAAAGACTTTTATGTTAGAAGTTAAAGAAGATGAAAATTACACAATTAAACTAAAAGATTAATAAATGATAAAATCTAATTTTGAAATCGGTTTAAAAGTAGAGTTTGAAGATAATCTTTTAAAAGAATTAGAAATAATAGCATTGAAAAATTATCCAAATGAAATTGGCGGATATCTTTTAGGTAATTATTCTAAAGATAAAAGTAAAGCTATAATAAAGAAACAAATTATTGCTTTGAAATATTTAAACTCGCCTGTTTCATTTAAGCATATTGTTAACGAAGAAACAAAAAATGTATTAACAAAAATTTTTGAAGACGAAAAAGTTTTTTATATCGGAGAATGGCATACACATCCTAATTCGAATTCAAATTATAGTCAAACTGATTTTAACGCATTAAAACTGATTTCAAAAGGTGAAATTGAAAACCCAATTTTATTAATTGTTGGGTTTGACAAAAAAGGGATTAAAGATTATAGTCTTAATGTGTTTTTTAATAAAAAAATTTACAAATATGAGTAATAAAATAGAAATAGCTGAGTTATTTAATGGTCTTCAAAATCAAATGATAGCTCAATTAAATACAAATAGAGATTTTATTTTGCATTCAACTTCAAAAGGCGATTCTTTGGAAAATGTTTGGATTGATTGGTTAAAAAAATATTTACCTAATCGGTACTGTGTAGATAAAGCAATAGTAATTGATAGTAATGGTAATTTAAGTGACCAAATTGATTTAGTTATTTATGATCAACATTTTACGCCATTCGTGTTTACTCAAAATGGCATTTATTATATTCCAGCTGAAGGAGTTTACGCAGTTTTTGAAGTAAAGCCTGAGCTTAATAAAGGCTATATTGAATATGCTGGAGACAAAATAGAAAGTGTGAGAAAACTATTTAGAACTTCAACGAAAATTATAGATAGAGGAAAGATTTATGACCCAAGAAGTTTAACTAAAATTTTAGGTGGAATTCTAACAAGTGTTAGTTCAATCCAAAACAATACTATTCAAAAACATATAGAGACATTAAAAGGATTAAAAAGTATAGATTTAGGATGTTCAGTAGAAAGTGGTTGTTTCTATATAGATTATATTAATGATGAGGATATAAAAATTAATGACTTTAATGAAAGAATATCTAAATATTACGAAGATAGAGATTTTGATAATATAACTTTTAGTGAATCAAATAAGTCATTAGTTACTTTTTTTCTTCAATTAATGAGATATCTCCAACAAACTATTGGTACTATTGCAGCTATTGACTTAAACGCTTACTCTAAAGCAATTAATTTCAAAATTGATGAGGAATTATAATAACTCTACCCAATCAAAACTTCCAATATCTTAATCGCAGCTTCACTAATTTTAGTTCCAGGTCCAAAAACGGCAACTGCTCCAGCATCGAACAAAAACTGGTAATCCTGCGCAGGAATTACTCCTCCAACCACAACCATAATGTCTTGACGACCATATTTTTTAAGTTCTTCGATAACTTGTGGTACTAATGTTTTATGTCCTGCGGCCAATGAAGAAACGCCAAGAACATGAACATCATTTTCTACGGCTTGTTTAGCAGCTTCGACTGGAGTTTGAAATAATGGACCAATATCGACATCAAAACCAACGTCGGCATAACCTGTGGCAACTACTTTTGCGCCACGGTCGTGACCGTCTTGTCCCATTTTGGCAATCATTATTCTTGGCCTTCGACCGTCTTGTTTTGCAAAATCGTTAGCCAATTCTTTAGCTTTTTCAAAACTTTTGTCGTCTTTAATTTCTTTGCTGTACACGCCACTAAAAGTTTTTATTTGTGCTTTGTATCGTCCAAAAACGGTTTCAAGTGCATCAGAAATTTCACCTAAAGTTGTTCTGAATCTTGCTGCTTCGACGGCAATTTCTAGTAAATTTCCATTTCCAGTTTTGGCACATTCGATTAATTTTTTGAGTGAATTTTGAACTTTTTCGTTGTCACGAGATGCTTTTATTTGATCTAATTGTTCGAGTTGTTGTTTGCGAACCATTTCATTATCAACATCAAGAATGTGCAATGGATCTTCTTTTTCTAATCTAAACTTGTTTACACCAACAATAATATCTTGGCTAGAATCTATTCTGGCTTGTTTTCTGGCTGCAGCTTCTTCGATTCTCAATTTCGGAATACCAGCTTCGATGGCTTTGGTCATTCCGCCTAATTCTTCGACTTCTTGAATTAATGTCCAAGCTTTTTCTGCAATTTCATTGGTTAAACTTTCTACATAAAAACTTCCTGCCCAAGGATCGACAGTTTTGGTAATTTTGGTTTCTTCTTGCAAGAATATTTGAGTATTTCTTGCTATTCGTGCCGAAAAATCTGTTGGTAAAGCAATTGCTTCATCTAAGGCATTGGTATGTAACGATTGCGTACCACCAAATGCTGCTGCCAAACCTTCAATTGTTGTTCTTGCTACATTATTAAACGGATCTTGCTCGGTCAAACTCCAGCCCGATGTTTGGCAGTGCGTTCTGAGAGCCAATGATTTATCGTCTTTTGGATTGAACTGTTTGACCAATTTTGCCCAAATCATTCTGGCGGCTCGCATTTTGGCGATTTCCATAAAATGATTCATTCCAATTCCCCAAAAAAACGAAAGGCGAGGAGCGAACTCATCGATTTTCATTCCTGTTGACAATCCTGTTTTTATGTATTCTAAACCGTCGGCAAGTGTGTAAGCAATTTCAATATCAGCAGTAGCCCCAGCTTCTTGCATATGATAACCCGAAATAGAAATCGAATTGAATTTTGGCATTTTTTTGCTGGTAAATTCAAAAATATCCGCAATAATTTTCATCGATGGTGTTGGCGGATAAATGTAGGTATTCCGGACCATAAATTCTTTAAGAATATCGTTTTGAATTGTTCCCGAAAGCAATTCTGGTGCAACGCCTTGTTCTTCGGCAGCCACGATATAAAATGCCATAATTGGCAAAACGGCTCCGTTCATTGTCATCGAAACCGACATTTCATTAAGCGGAATATGGTCGAATAATACTTTCATATCTTCGACAGAATCGATGGCAACTCCAGCTTTTCCTACATCGCCAACTACACGTTCGTGGTCAGAATCGTAACCACGATGAGTTGGTAAATCGAATGCTATTGACAATCCTTTTTGTCCAGCAGCAAGATTTCTGCGGTAAAAAGCATTGCTTTCTTCGGCGGTCGAAAATCCTGCATATTGCCTGATTGTCCAAGGTCGGCGTACATACATTGTAGCATAAGGACCACGTAAATTGGGAGCAAATCCTGCGCCAAAATCAAGATGTTCGAGATTTTCGATATCTTGTTTTGTATATGTTTTTTTTACTGAAATTCCTTCGGCGGTTAAGAATTCTGAATCTTCAAACTTCAGGCTTTTAACTTCAGACTTTTCTAGTTTTATATTTTGGAGGTTTTTTCTCAATTTAATAAGTTTTTATTGAAATAAATTCAAATCACCATCTTTTGAAGAATGACAAATAGATTGAATTATAATTAAATTATCAATTACTCTGTAATGAATCAAATATGGAAAAGTTTCAAACGTTTTTATTCTAACTTCATCATATCTTATTTGAAATAGTAATGGATTTTTTTTGATAATCGAAAGACTTTTTTTAAAGGAACTATCAAATCTTTTAGATAAAACTAGACTTATGTCTTTATACCAATAAAATGATTTTCGAAATTCAATTTTGGCTTCATCAACGATTACAGTTTTATATTTCATTTTCAAATTCTTTCAAAAAATCATCTATATCAGTGACATTTTCTGGATTTTGTAAATATTTTTCGTGACGTTCTCTCACCTGATCCATTTGCCATTGCGGAATTTCATATTCTTTTGGTTCTTTTGCTAAAATAATTACATCAACTTCATCGGCGTTGAAATCACTTGGTAAAGTTATTTTGAAAGAATGATTTTTTACTTTAACGGTTTGTCGAATGGCTTCCATAATTTTTATTTTTTTATAGGTAAATGTAATGATTTTTATCTGAAAACTTGAAACTGCTACTGAAAATTAATCACTCATTTAAAAGTCTTTCTTGTTCCATTTTTTCGGCTAACCTTTTTTCTATAATTGGTGTTATTAATGTTTTTCGAGGTTTGATTTTTACGAATGGAAACAATTCTAAATCGTGTTTCATTTTGTCGTTTTTGTTTGGATATTTATTTGTTCCTAACAAAATTTCCTTCCCTGAATCGAATAAATCTTGTTCAGAATCGGCACTTTCTTGAATTTTTCTTTTGATTGTTCCATCATTTAATTGCTTCAAAAAACCGCCATTTTCTTCTAAATCTTTGAATAAAAGCAATGTTTTTTCTGCCAACTGTTGTGTTAGACTTTCGATGTAATAGCTTCCATCAGATGGATTATCGACTTTATCAAAATAAGATTCGTTTTTGAGAATCAGCAATTGATTTCTAGCAATTCGGTCGCCAAATTCGTTGTCTTTGTGGTACAAACTGTCATAAGGCAAATTGGCAATTGCATCGGCACCGCCAAGAATTGCCGACATGCATTCGGTTGTTGTGCGCAATAAATTGGTGTTGTAATCGTAAATTGTTTTATTGCGTTTGGTTGGCGAAACTAATAAATGACAATCTAAATTGTGGTTGTATTCTTGAGCAACTGCTTTGAAAACCAATCGCAAAGCTCGAAGTTTTGCAATTTCGAAAAAATAGTTTGTTCCAACCGAAACTTGAAAAACTATTGGTTGGTTTATTTTATCGATTCTGTTAAAATATTCATTGGCGTGAGCAACTGCATAGGAAATTTGTTGAACCATATTGGCTCCAGCGTTTTGATATAATCCAGCATCAATACTTATAAAACTAATATCTGAAGTCTGATTTGCAATCAAATTTAAAGTCTCGAAATTTGTTTTTTCGTTGGTTTTATACCAATTTCCATCTTTGGCTAAATTGCCAATTGGGTCAAAATTACAATATATTTTTAGTGATTTTTGTTTTGCAAAAGCATCAATTTTTTTTACGAAATCGATTGAGAGGAATTTCAAATTAAAGTAAATAGAAATATTTTTAGATTGAATGGAACTTAATAATTTTTCAACGTCTATTTTTTCGTCGTCGAATGTGAATCGCAAACTTTCTGCACCTCGAGAAATTGATTCGTTAGCTCTGTAAATAGATTTTTCAAGATCGTGAACGAAAATATTTTGACATATTTTAAATTCACTTGCCTTGGTTTCGATTCTGAAATTCGAAGTTGCCTCGTCGTTGTGATAAAACGGTTTTACTTGAATGTCTTCGGGAGAATTCCAAACCAGAGTTTCATTATAATCAGCTCCTTTTAATTCAAATTGAATATGTTGTTTCCATTGTTTTGATGAAATTGATGCCCATTCTTTTTCGAAATTTAATGAATTTGAATTATAAGAAATTGTGCTTTTTTTTGTAGTCATTTTATGAAATTATTTAACCAACATATAGTCTCTATGGGACAAATTAATACAATTGTTTTGTTTTTCTACCAACATAAAGTCTCTATTGGACATTAATTTATAAATATTTATATTAATTCATAAATTTAAAATTTACTAATCTAATATTTTACAATTCTAAAATGTAATTTATGTAAGTTTAAAATCTAATATCTGCTATCTAACTTCTTTCTTCAAAGTATCACCTTCGAATTCAATAATATATACATCTTCTGAATCTTTTTTCATAAAATATTTTTCTCTTGCATATTTCTCGATTTGAGCTGGATCTTTAAGTTGTTTTATGCTTTTTTGGTCGTTTCCGATTTCTTTTTTATAATATTCTTTTTGTCGGTTGAGTTCGTCGATTTGATTGTCTAATAGTCTGTGATCTAGATAAGAATAATTATCTAAAAATAACATCCAGGATATAAAAACAAGCAAAACCCAAACATATTTGTTGCTTGCGATTTTGTACCAGGTTTTGTCTTTTAAAGATTCCATTTTTATTTAGATTTTAGACTTTTAGATTTAAGATTTTTTAATTTTATGAAAAATATTTTAATTATTACAAATTTCCTAGCCCTGATGGAAGGGAAAATCCTTTTTTTTAATTTCCATCTCGTTTTTCGAACGAGATGGAAATTAAAAAAAAGATTTGGAATGACAGCGGGAGATAGCTTCAAAAAAATCTTTATAAATATATAAATTTTTTATAATATTCGCTGATTTATTACGGCTCGAACAACATCGATGGCTACTGTGTTGAATTTATCGTTTGGTATAATAATGTCGGCAAATGCTTTTGTCGGTTCTATAAACTGCTGGTGCATAGGCTTTAAGGTTGATTGATAACGATTTAAAACTTCTTCCATATCGCGACCACGTTCGGCAATGTCTCTTTTTAAACGGCGGATTAATCTTTCGTCAGAATCGGCGTGAACGAATATTTTTATGTCGAATAAGTCTCTTAATTCTGGGTTTGTCAGTATTAAAATGCCCTCGACTAGCATTACTTTTCTGGGATGTGTTGCTATTGTATCGTCGGTTCGGTTGTGTGTTACGAATGAGTAAATTGGCTGATTGATGACGTTTCCAGCTTTTAATTCTTTGAGATGTGCGACCAAAAGTTCGAAATCGATGGCTCGTGGATGATCGAAATTGATAAGTTTTCGTTCGTCGTAACCCAAATTATCGGTTTGTTTGTAATACGAATCTTGTGATATTATTCCGACTTCCGTTTCAGGTAATTCGTTCATAATCTGATGGACAACGGTTGTTTTACCTGAACCTGTTCCGCCTGCAATTCCTATAATTAGCATATTTTTTGTGTTGTAGTTGTTGCAAAAATAGGGATTTATTTAGAAATTATTTTGGTAAATTATATAAATAAACCAAAAGGCAATAAGCAGTAAAATAAAAAAGCCAAAAACTTTTAAATTTGCATTTGCATAATTGTTTTTTCGTTTTATAAAAAAATATATTGTTTCGAGAAATAAATAAACGAATGATATTAATATTAAAAATCCAAAAATGAATAAAAAACCAAAACCATCTTGTACGCTTGGAATTAACTTGCAACTGCAAAGTAAAACGAATAAAATTATGGGAATTAAAATTCGAATTTTAATATGATTTTTAATTGGCTTTTGTAAATCAAGCATTTTTATAAACTTGGATATCGATTAATAATTTGAAATAAAACTAAAAAAAAATGATTTTTTTTTGTTAAAAATATGCAGATATTACATTGCAAATACAAACTATTATAGTTACAATTAATAACAATCCAAAAACTTTAAGATTTACAATCGCCAAGTTTGTTTTTTTTGAGACAAAATAATAAATCATTTCGATTAGATAGACCAATAAAATTAACATAATAATAAATCCACAGACAAAATATTCGCCACTTGGACCTTGACTTTCGGATATAATTATTGCTATTAAACCATATAAAAAAACTAAAAATGGAATCAAAGTTCTATAAATAATTTGATTATTTGGATTTTTTGCTTTTTTTAGTTCGATATTATTTGAATTAATTTCTAGTAAATCGTTTATTTCTTGGCTCATAAGTTAAGGTAAACTGTTATAATTAAGGCAAAAATTAAAATAGAAATT
>JAYVBR010000084.1:0-4224 GCA_043750395.1 Bacteroidota bacterium
TTAAATTAGATTAAATAATGAGGTTTAAGTGAGCTTATATGACTTATATATTTAATGTTTTAATTAAATTCCAGCCAATTTTCCTTCAAATTGCAATCCACCACCAAAAATGTTTACAAGTTCAGAAAGTTCATAAACATTTTTGAAACCATAACCATAAAGATTAATAAAAGTCGGAATATTTAATGCCAGCGAAATTGGTTTTCTAGTTGACGGAAATTTTTTCTCCATTTTCTCTAATTGCTTTTTTGGAATTACAACTTTCGATATAAAATTTAAATTATCGTTATCGATATTGTTGTTGCAATAAATCAAAATTCGGGTGTTTGAATCTGGAAATAAAGCATCTAAACTTGCTTGATTAAAATCAGAAAAGTTGAGGTTTATTGCGCCTTTTATGTGTTTTTGATCGTACATTTGTTTAGAACGAGTATCTAGAATTACCGTTTTTTTATCTTTGCCATATTCTAAAAAAGTTTTTAAATTGACCAATCTATCTTTTCGATAAGCAAAAACCTCATTGGATAATTCTAGATAACTTTCGAAATCTACCTTAGATGTGTTTTGCGAACTAATTGTCATTGTTTGTAAAATTATTGCGAGTATTATAATTGATTTTTTCATTTTTTTTAAATTTATTTGTTGTTAATTTTGTCATTTCGACGAAGGAGAAATTTCAATTAGGTTGCTAATAAGTTGAGATTTCTCCTTCGTCGAAAGGACAAAGTAATCGAAAATCTATTTCTCTATCGAATAACCTTTTGCTTTTGCAAATGTCAAAATCGAATTACTGATTGAATTTCCTAAATCATCAACAGATTTTGTTTTTTTAGCTTCGAAGTCAATAAATTCTTGACGTTTTTTTGCCAATTCACTAATTTCTTTTTGAATCGTTTCGCGTTCAACGGTTTTTTCTTCGACAATTTTTACTAATTCGGCTGCTGTTTTATTGCGATATTCTTCTGGCAAATCTTCCTTTTTGGCATTTGCGACAGCGTTTTTATCTTTTTTCATTTTATCGACCAAATCCCAAGTTTCGTTTTTGTAAACGCTTTTCGATTTACTAACCGAACGTTCAGTCATATTGGCTTTAGAAACTTTCATTGCATTGTCATCTTGTGTTTTTTGACTCTCTTTTTTCATTCGCCCTTGTGCGCCATAATTGATGTACGTCAAGTTAATTCGTTCGTTACATTTTGTAATTTTATCGTCAAAAGGTGTTTCTACATATTGAATTATTTTATCAGAATCGATGTTAAAAAACTTGCCGTTTCCAATATCTGCTCCGTTTTTCCAGAACGTATTTATGCCTTCTTGTTGGTTTCCACAAAAAATAGTATTGATATAAATGTTGTTTTTCTTGGCATTTGCAATTGCTTCTTTGTAATTAATTCGACCTTGATTAAAAGCTTCGTTGCCACAGATATAGATTAGTTTCATATTATTATTGTCTTTTCCCCAAGTCAATTTTTTGGTTGCATCTTGAATTACTGCACCGCAATATTCTTCGCCACCATTGGTCGAAAGCGCAAATAATTTCTCGGAAATTAAATCTAAATCGGTTGAAAGTGGTACAATTTGTTTGATATAATTCGATTCTGATGACAAATTATCATTGCCATATTCATACAATGAAATTTCGATTTCTGGCGTTTTTCCATCATATTTCAAAGTTGTCAATGTGTTCACGATATTCCAAAGTCTCGATTTTGCTTGTTCAATCAAACCGTCCATACTGCTTGAAGTGTCCAATAATAATGCAACTTGAATTTTAGTGCTTTCAACTACAATTGGTTTTTGAGTTGAATTGTTTTTAGGTTTTTTGCATCCAGCAAATGATAATGTAGTTGCAAAAAAAAGCGCGATAATTAAATTGATTCGTTTCATAATATTTTTATTTATTGGTTATAATTTCTTGAACAAAACTACTTCGAATCTCAATTCGCAAATTGCAGAAATGGTGAAATGGCTTTTTGACTTGGTGAAACTATTTGTTTATGGTTTAATTATTGATTTACTTTACATTATATATAGAATGTGAAAAATGCAAAAAAATTACCTAATACTATTACTTCCAATTCTGATGTTTTTGTGCACAAATGAAAGTTTGGCACAAGACACAATTCGCAGTAAAAAAAAACCATCTAAATCTAAAATCGCAGTTGTTTCTAAAAAATTAGAACAAGCTTTGAATGACAATAACGAAATAGATATTGCAAGAAATTATGAAAAACTAGCCAACGAATTCGAATCGAAATCAGACAATGCCAAAGCCGAAGAATATTTTAAAAAAGCACTATCAAGTTATTCGAAATTAAATTCAGATGATGATAAAACCAGAATAACAAGACGATTGGCAAAGTCGCAAGAATCTCAAAATAAGTTCGACGATGCCATAAAAAACTATGAAGTTGCTAGAGAAATTAGTAAAGACAAATCCGAAGAAAAAATCAATTTAAACGATGCCAATCGATTGCGAAACAATTCTAATTTGAATTCGCAACGTGGTTCAATCAACTCGAATATTGATTTATTAAAGAAAGAAAATAAAACCGCCGAAGTTGCCGAAGCATACAAACAACAAGCAGTAAATAGCAAAAATTTGAATAATCCAAATGATGCAATACTAAGTTATAAAAATGCAATTGAATATTCGAAAGACAAACCTAAAGAAATAATCGAGCTTAAAACCGAAATTGCAAAAACCTTGGTTGCCGACAATAAATTAAATGAAGCATTATCAATTAACTTGAAATTATTGAATGAAGCTATCGAAAAAAACGACATAAAAACTCAGATTTTGCAGCATCAAGAATTGTCTAACATTTATTTTAAGCAAAATTATGCGCAAAAAGGACTCAAAATGCTTAAAAATGCCTATAAAATTGCAATTGATAACGGAAACACCAACGAAGCCAAGAAATGTTTGACAAAATTGTTAGCATTTTACAAGTCAAATGACAAAGAAAGCATTGCGCTTTATGATGATTTTTTTAAGAATTTTGATGCACTAATTCAAAAAGACACAACCTTAATCGACTCCAAAACTTTTCAGTTAACCGAAAATAAAATCATTCAACTCGAAAAAGAAAAATCATTGAAAGACGAGTTGATTTCTAAAAAAAACCGTTTCAATTATTTTTTGATTGGCGCATTGATTTTGCTAATTATTTTCTTCGGATTGATTGCCAAAGCACTAATTTCGATCAAAAAAAAGAACAAAGAAATAGCTTTGCAATCGCTTCGACGAGAAATGAATCCACATTTTATTTTCAATAGTTTAAATAGTGTGAACCAATTTATTTCGCAAAACAAGGAACTCGAAGCCAATAAATATTTGACTTCTTATTCGAATTTGATGCGTAATATTATGGAAAATTCTAACAAAGATTTTGTGACTTTATCAAACGAAGTTGAGCAACTTAAAAAATATTTAGATTTGGAATATTTGCGTTTTCAAGACAAGTTCGATTTTGAAATTACAGTCGATGAAAATCTCGATACCGAAACGACACTTATTCCAAACATGATTATTCAACCACATTTAGAAAACGCTATTTGGCACGGTTTGCGTTATTTAGAAAACAAAGGTTTCTTAAGTTTGAAATTTACATTAAATGACAAAAAAGTCAAAGTTATAATTGATGATAACGGAATTGGTTTGAGCAAAAGTCAAGAACTAAAAACTTTTAATCAAATGGCGCATAAATCGGTCGGATTGGACAATACGAAACAAAGAATTTCGCTATTGAATGATTTGTATAAAACCGAGATTACATTTGAAATTAATGAAAAAATAATGCCTAAAACAGGAACAATTGTTGAAATTATTTTTCCTTTGATTGATAGAATATCCTAACAGGTTTTTAAAATCTGTTAGGTGGGTTGTCAAATTTGATAAGTTTTGTAAAATAAAATTCGGACTACTTTTATGTCCCGTTAGGTACTAAATATTGGTAGAAAATTTATTTTTAATGTTTTCATATTTGTCCCAGAGGGACTGTATGTTGGTATCAAAGGCATTGATATTTAATTTAACATATAGCCCCTACGGGACAAATTTAATTTTTGGAATACTTTATATTACCAATATTTAGTCCCTAACGGGACAAAAACAGTATGAATAATATTTTTAAAATTAAAACAAAATTGTCAACCCACCTGTTAGGTATAATTTGAATTGAAAAGAATAAACTAAATTACCAAATTAAAAATAAACACCTA
>JAYVBR010000085.1:0-4204 GCA_043750395.1 Bacteroidota bacterium
GGGGTTTGAGGCGGACTTTAAAGTAGGTTTTGTACTTGGAAGTTCGGTCTTTAATTTATACATTTGGCTAACCAAATCCCCAACTGACGCCAAGCCACGAGACGTTAACTGCAAGCAACCCAGAACGCATAAAAAACGGAAAATAAACAGAAAATGAATTTGAAAATATCAGTCTTTTTTTATTTATTTTACTGAATAGTTGTAATAGAAAAACCACAAGAGAAAATAATAAAAATATGACACCAACTGAGCAATTAAAATCAATTCTCAATGAAAATTATGTTTCCGAAGATGGAGATGAATACAAAATTGAACTAAAAGAAGGATTATCAGAACTTAATATTGATGAACTTGCAAAAAAGTCACCAAATGGGAAAATTCCAAGTGAAATAAGAGAACTCTTGAAATTTGCAAGTGGTTTTGAATTTTACACACTTGAAGAAGTAAATTTTAACGGAATTGGACAATTTGGCTTTGAAGAAATTTTCCCAAATTCTGTTATGTTAGCTGGAGATGGATTTAGAAATTATTGGATTTTAGATATTCACAAAAACGGAGATTGGGGAAATGTTTTTTATGTTTGTCACGATCCAGCAGTTGTTGTAAAACATTCAGAAAATTTATCTGAATTTATTAAACATATTGATGAGTTTGGTAAGATTGGTGGAAAATCAAATCTTGATATAATTCACGAAAAAACAGTACTGGAAATTTGGAACAAAAGTAATGGCTTTGTAGAACCTGAAATTGCAAGAAATTCGAACGATGAAAAACTGAAAAGTTTCGCGTTAGAATTACCAGATAATTTTGTAATTGCAGATTTAAGAAATAAACCGAATAGAAGCGGATTTGCTTGGGGAAAATTTGGACCAAACATTGATAAAGCAATTAGAAGTGAAAATGAATTACTTTGGGGATTTGAAAAACCAATTAAAAAAGGATTTCTATCCAAAATTTTCGGAAAGAAATAGAAAAATTGCCAGCAGTTAACAGCGGTTTGCAAAAATTGGGGTTTTGGTCTTGACTTTACACATTGTTTTGAACTTTTGTGGTCAGTGATTTACTGAAAGTTCAGGCTAATCAAATCCTCAACTTCTGCAAGCCACGAGACGTTGGCAGAAATGCCCAAAAAAATCGTAAAAAAGAAAACTATAAATTAAAAATGAAATTATTTTTGTAATTTTGAAAAAAGATTAAAAAAATGAGAACATTAAGCGTATCAATATCAGATTTAGAATTTAACAAATTTGGAATAAAAGATAGTAAATTAAATTTTACGGACTTTGTAGACATTGTAAGTAAAGAATTAATTCGCCAAAATTTGAGCAAGTGTGTTGAACTGGCAGAAAAATATGGCCTTTCTAAAATGACTATGGACGAAATTACGAACGAAGTTAAAGCGGTCAGAAAAGATGCAAAGAATCGTAATTGATACCAACGTAATTATTTCTTCTTTAATTCAGAAAAGTTATCCTTACACAATCGTAAACGAACTTTTTATCGATGACAAAATAGAAATGTGTGTTTCGGAGGAATTAATGGCTGAATATTATGACATATTAAGAAGAGAAAAGTTTGCAAGATTTCACGATTTTTTTTCACGAGCAGAAGCGTTACTTGTAGAAATTGAAACAAAAGCAACAATGTTCAAGCCGAAAATAAGATTGAACTTAATTTCTGATTCAGATGATAATATGGTTTTAGAACTTGCAGATGAATGTATTGCCGATTTTGTAATAACTGGAAATACAACAGATTTTATATTTCCAACTTACAAAGAAACCAAAATAGTAACACCAAAAGAATATTGGGAAAATCATAAACCGAATTAAATCATAAATAAAGGCACTATCTGCCAACAGCGGTTTGGCGCAATTGGGGTTTTAGGTAAACTCATAGGTTGGTTTTGTACTTGGAAGTTCGGTCTTTAATTTATACATTTGGCTAACCAAATCCCCAACTGACGCCAAGCCACGAGACGTTGGCAGACATATCAAAAAAAAATTACGTAAAATAAGAAACTATCTATGAACGAAGAAATTTACATTGAAACATTAGACGAAATTTTAGATTCTGAAATGAATGATTTAGATAATTTAGTAGAAAGTGAGGAATTAGAATTAGAAGTAGGAGATAATCGGAAAATTGTTTGGCAAGCAAAAGATTTTTCAATTCGAGAATTTGCATCAATGTTACAAGATGGAGATTTAGATTTACAACCAGATTATCAAAGAAAATATGTTGCAACAGCAAAAATTGCAAGTAAATTAATTGAATCCATAATTATGGACGTTCCAATTCCTGTAATTTATTTAGCAGAAGAAAAAAATGGAACCTATTCCGTTATTGATGGTCAACAAAGACTAACGTCTTTTTTGAGTTTCTTAACCGGAAAATTTCCAAACGGAGATAATTTCAAATTAACAGGATTAACTGTTTTCAAGGAACTAAATAAAAAATTATTTTCGGAATTAGATTCTGAAATTCAAAACAAAATCAGAAAAACAACTTTACATACAATCGTTATAAAAAAAGAATCTAACGAAGATGTGAAGTTTGAAATTTTTGAAAGACTAAATACAGGTTCAACGATGTTGAACGAAGATGAAATAAGAAATACAGTCTATAGAGGCGAATATGTAAAACTACTTGCCGAATTAGAAGCAAACGATACTTTTCATAAATTAGTTCAAAAAGACAACTATAAGAAAAGAATGATTTATAGAGGAATGATTTTAAGATTTTTTGCTTTAACTGAAAAATCTTATTTAAACTATAAACCAAGTATTAAACAATTTTGTAACAAAGAATTAAGAGATAATAGGCATATTTCGCCTGAAAAAATCAAAGAATATAAAGAGCGATTTTTAAATTGTGTTGATTTGGTTAAAGTTGTGTTTGGAGAAACTGCTTTTAGAAGATATATTCCTGCTGAAAGTGAAAACGCAAATGGGAATTGGACAACAACAAGAATAAATATGGCATTATTCGATATTCAAATGTGTTGTTTTGCCAATTATTCAAAAAGTGAAATTTTAAGAAATGCTGATTTTATTAGAGAAGCAATGCTTGAATTAATGTCGAATAATAAAGAATTTATGGACTCAATTTTAATTCAAACATCTAACAAAGATATGCTGAAATTAAGATTTAAAATTTGGTTGGAAAAATTAGACGAAATTGTTGGTAACAATGGTTATCAAAACAGAACTTTTTCATATCAAATTAAAAAGGAACTTTTTGACAGTAATCCAATTTGTGCAATTTCGGGACAACGGATTTTATCAATTGAAGATTCAGAAGTTGACCATATTTTACCATTTTCAAAAGGTGGAAAAACAGAAATAGAAAACGCTCAATTAACATTGAGATATTTTAATCGTGCAAAAAACAATAAAATATAAAGATACGATCTGCCAACAGCGGTTTGGCGCAATTGGGGTTTTAGGCAAACTCATAGGTTGGTTTTGTACTTGCAAGTTCGGTCTTTAATTTATACATTTGGCTAACCAAATCCCCAACTGACGCCAAGCCACGAGACGTTACAGGAAATCTTCGAGCGACGTAATAACGAAAATTATTTTGATTTTCATTAAAAAATCGTTCCAAATATCTTAAAAACGGGAGTGGATAAATCCTTTTCAGCCCAGCAAGTGCAAAATGAAAAGGTAAAACAATTAAAATTTATGAATACAAAAATCAAATTAATTCTTTACCTGACCACAATTCTTGTAATTTTCGAATTTACAAGTTGTCAAAAAGATTTATACGAAGATTTAATTACCGAAAATGACACTCAAGGCAGAACTATTATTGAAGATTTTTCCTTGAAAGAAAAAAAAGCTTTATCAAACTCTGAACTTCAAATTTCTGCAAATAGAATAAAAAACATTACTAAAAAAAAACATCAAAGTAGAATGGTTTTTGATAGTATAAATAAGGTAGTGTTCGAAAAAGTGTGTAAAATAGGTTTATAATTTTTATCAAAGTTAGTAATTTATTTTAATATTTATTTTTGTTTTTAAAAGGTGTAAAGTCTTAT
Organism: Bacteroidota bacterium; assembly: GCA_043750395.1. Lineage (GTDB taxonomy): Bacteria > Bacteroidota > Bacteroidia > Flavobacteriales > Flavobacteriaceae > Flavobacterium. The sequence goes on from JAYVBR010000085.1 coordinate 4,043, forward strand.
GGAGCGATAGCGGAATAAGACTTTACACCTTTTAAAAATGAAAAAACTTCCGATTCGGCTCAAACGGGAAATAACTTTTTGGCTCTTTTTAAAGCCAAAAAAAGTTATTCTCGTTTGATGCCACGCTGCTTTTCAATATTTCAAAGAACTGCTATTACTTTT
>JAYVBR010000086.1:0-4174 GCA_043750395.1 Bacteroidota bacterium
ATTATCAAACGATAAATCATTAATCATATCAATTGAATAATTTTGAACGTTAACATAGCACTTAATACCATTATAATCATAATGGTATTTTTATTTCCAAGAGTTTTATTTAGAAAATTTTATTTTACAGGTCAATTTGAAAAACAGTTTGAACAAGGAAATTTATTAGAAAGATTTCTGTGGTCTTTATTTTTAAGTTTTTTTTGTTTGTGTTCAGTATATGGTATTTTTTATTTGTTGGATTCAGCAATTAATGTTCATCCACTTGAAAATTTAAACTTTCAAAAAATATCAATAATTTTTCAAAATTTATCTAAAAATGAATTTCCAATATCATTTACACAAGAATCTGAGTTTAAAAGCTTACTGTTTTTGCTAATTACAATTTACTTTATATCAGCAATTTTAGGTTATTTAATCCATAATATTATTATAATTTTATCATTTGATAGATTTTCAATTTTTAAATTTAAAAATAATTGGCATTATTTATCTCAAGCTTATAAAGAAAATGGTGTTAATAGAAAAATTGGAGATGTACATAATACTTTTGTGGATGTTTTGGTTAAAAACAGTGCCAAAGATGAGCTTTATAGAGGTATTTTTAATAGGTTTATTTTAGATAAAGAAAATAAGTTAGAAAATTTAATTTTATCTAAAGCATATAAATTTATTTCAATAGAGAAAACTGAAATTGATAAAATTGATGCTATAAATAGTTCTATAAATAATAATGAAGGTATATTTACCTTGCATCGGGATTATGTAAACAAAATGGTTTACAAAAAATCAATAGATGGAAATTTACTGGTGTTATCTAACGATAACATCATTAATATTAATTTCACTTATGTGAAAATTTCAAATAAAGTAAAATTTTGGAAGGAATATTTTTATAGTTTTTTACTAATTTCATATTTAATTTTTTGTGCAACTTTATTAATACTTCCTTTTCTTAAAATTAATATTATTTATTTAGAGTCTATTTGGAGTAAAATTGTCTTTTCAATTACAACAATTATTATTCTGTCAATATTGTTGACTACGATCAAAGGACTTTTGAAAATAGATATTCAAGAAAATATTATAAATATTAAATTTACAATATTTATTTTAATCCTATTTTCTGTACCATATTTTTGGATTTTTAATTTATTGACAGGATTAGGTTCGATTGGTGTTTTTGTCTTGATTTTTTATTCATATTCAGCATTCTTGAACAATGAAAAGTAATGAAGTCATTTGTTTGAAAACCTTCCTCCACAAAAACACAAAAATTTCCTATTCCGATTCTGGAAAAGGAAACGCAATAATCTTGCTTCACGGCTTTCTAGAAAATAGTTCGATGTGGGATTTTTGCATTCCAGAAATGGAGAAAAAAAATCGTGTTATTGCCATTGATTTGTTGGGTCACGGTCAATCAGAATGTTTGGGATACATTCACACCATGGAAGATCAAGCTGAAATGGTTTTCGCAGTTTTGCAACATTTGAAAATCAAAAAAGCAACTTTAATTGGGCATTCTATGGGCGGATATGTCGCTTTGGCTTTCGCCGAATGGTATCCAGAAAACTTAAAATCTTTGGTTTTAATGAATTCAACTTCGTACGAAGATAGTCCAAAGCGCAAGAAAAATCGTGACCGAGCCATAAAAATGGTTAAAAAAGATTACGCTACTTTTGTAAGGCTTTCGATTGCAAATTTATTCAGTGAAGCCAATCGAGAAATTCTTATTAACGAAATCGAAAAAGTAAAACTCGAAGCATTAAAAACGCCTTTGCAAGGAATTATTGCTGCGCAAGAAGGAATGAAAATAAGAAAAGATAGAAAACTTGTTTTACAATCTTTAAAAATTCCAAAATTATTAATTTTAAGTAAAAAAGATCCTGTTTTAGATTATGAAGAAAACTTGAATCAAATTGAAAAAACCGATATTCGATTTGCTACCTTTGCAGATGGACATATGAGCCACATTGAAAATCGTGAAGAATTATTAGTCGTTTTATTGGATTTTAATATGAATTAATAAGTTTTTAATTGTGTCATTTCAACGATAGTAGAAATGACATTTATTGCTCACGTTATGTGATTTCTCCTTTCGTCGAAATGACAAAATAGAATAAATAATATGGAAGTCAATCAAATAATAAGTTTTGTTTTAGCTGTGTTGGTCGGAATTACACTCGGATTAATTGGTAGTGGTGGTTCGATTTTGACTGTTCCAATTTTGGTTTATGTTGTTGGAATAAACCCTGTTTTGGCAACTGCATACTCACTTTTTGTGGTTGGCACATCTGCATTGGTTGGTGGAATAAAAAAAGTAAAGCAACAATTGGTCGATTTTAAAATGGTTTTTGTTTTTGGACTTCCGACTGTTTTTTGGGTTTTTGCAACTAGAAAATTCATCGTTCCAAATATTGATTTTGAAGTTTTTAAAATTAATGACTTTGTAGTTTATAAACCTTTATTTCTAATGGTTTTATTTGCAATGGTAATGATTGCAGCCTCTTTCACGATGATAAAACCCAGAAAAGAATCTTTAAACATATCAGAAAAGTCTGAAAAAATAAATTATTTTTTGATTCTAATTTTAGGTTCTGCAATCGGAATTCTTGCTGGTTTAGTTGGTGCTGGTGGCGGATTTTTAATAATTCCTGCTTTAGTTATTATTGCTAAAATGCCAATGAAAATTGCAATCGGAACTTCGTTGTTTATTATTGCTTTGCAATCGTTGATTGGTTTTTCTGGCGATGTTGCAATTCAAAACGAAATAGATTGGAAGTTTTTATTAACATTTACAATTTTTGCAATAGTTGGAGTTTTTATTGGCGATTATTTATCTAAAAAAATCGATGGAAATAAACTAAAAACTGGTTTTGGTTGGTTTGTTTTAGCAATGGGAATTTATATTGTTTTGAAAGAATTAGTTCTTAACTAGGTAAATAACCAAGTTCAACAAGTTGCTTTTTATCTTTTACAGTAATTAATTTTCCAGATTTCATTAACATTAATCTTGTAGAAATTTCAACTACATTTTGATAATTGTGGTCTGTAATAATAATTCCTTTTTTTGATGAATTTTCTTTTAGCAAAGTAATTATTTTATCAATTTGCAAAGGTGATAATCCGTTGAAGGGTTCATCTAATAGTAAAAATTTTGAAGAATTATTCAATATAATTTTAATTTCTAAATAGCGTAATTCTCCATTAGATAATTGATTGATTTTTTTTTTAATAATCGATTTTATTGCATCATCATTTAAAAAATTCAAGAGGTTTATACTTTCAATTGATAAAACTATTGCTTTTCTAACCGAAAAATGTTTTGGAATAAAATTTTCTTGAGACAAATAACTTACTTCATTTAACAAATCAGAATTTTTAGATTTTAAAACCCCATCTATTTTAATAAATTTATTATCAGCAGCTATTATACCAAAAATTATTTTTAATAAAGTCGACTTTCCTGAACCATTTCTTCCTAAAATTCCAATTATTTGATTGGTTTCAAGTTTCAAATATACATCTGAAATAATTTTGGTATTATTATGTGTTTTCAGAATACTATCGACTTCAAGAGTGTGTTTTGTCAAAATTATTGAAATATTAAATTTATTATTAAAATTAAAAATCCTAAAAATATTGTATTAAAAATGAAACTTAAACCTATTAATCTTGTTTTTGAAATTCCATTATTAAAATAAAATAAAAATTCATTTTTACGATAAATTTCTTTAAATAAAATACTTAAAACAAAACCAAAACTTAATACGAAAATATTTAAATAATTAAATCCACCAAATAAAAATCCAATTATGGAAAAAGCGAAATTAATTACTAATGTAGATTTATAAAATGCCAATATGTTATTAAATTTTTTCAAGAAAAGGAATGTTTTGATCTAAAATTTCGTTTAATAACAATACTATTTGCTGTAAATAGTTTTCCATTATAGATTCACTTATTACTGAATTTGCAATTTTATCTTCTTTGAAAATGAATGGTAAAAAACCAGATTTTATATTTTTGAATGAAATAATTCCAGCTTCGATTAATAAATCAGTACTTTTTTCATACATAAAAGCATAGGTTAAAACTTGAATAATTTTATCGTTTTTGATGTTGTCAATTAAACCATTCCAAGATTTTAAAGTTACATTTCTGGCTTCTACTT
>JAYVBR010000087.1:0-4167 GCA_043750395.1 Bacteroidota bacterium
AGATTTTCCATATACTTCTCAACCTATACATTTAGTAATCGCTTCACTTTTATTTGGAGTTCAGTTTTATTTATTATTAGAAATTAAACAAACAAATTCAAATGAAATATTTTAAAATTTTAATTTTATATTTAATATTTTCCAATACAATTATGGCTCAAACTTTTAATGTAAATGCTGTTACTAGCAAAATAAATTTTGTAATAAAAAACATTGGATTGAATGTTAACGGTAGCTTTTCTGGATCCAAAGGAATAATAATTTTTGACAACAAAGATTTGAAAAACAGCGAGATAAATATTTCTGTAAATTCGAATTCTGTAAATACAGATAATGTTGCTCGTGACAAACATTTGCGAAAAGACGAATATTTTGATGTAGAAAAATTTCCGATAATTAATTTTGAATCCACTAAAATTGAACCTGCAACAAGATTAAATCGCTACAACATCGAAGGAAATTTGACCATAAAAGGAATTTCAAAACCAATAAAATTTGAATCAATTGCAGTCGAAAAAGACAATAATCTTGAATTAAAATGCAATTTCGAAATAAACCGAAGAAGTTTTAAAGTTGGTGGAAATAGTTTGGTTTTATCAGATAATGTTAAAATGAATTTGATTATTACTGCTGTAAAAACAAATTAAAGTTTCTTGGCTTCATTCCAGAAAACATCCATTTCTGCTAAAGTCATATCCATTAATGGTTTTCCAATTTCCGATGCTTTGGCTTCTAAATACTGAAATCTTTTAATAAATTTCTTGTTGGTTCGTTCTAAAGCATCTTCGGGATTTACATTGAGAAATCTGGCATAATTTATCATCGAGAATAAAACATCGCCAAATTCTGCTTCTATTTTATCCTGATTTCCAGCTTCAACTTCGACTTGCAATTCTTGTAACTCTTCTTGAACTTTATCCCAAACTTGGTGCGATTCTTCCCAATCGAAACCTACTCCTTTTACCTTATCTTGAATTCTACTGGCTTTAACAAGTGCTGGCAAACTTTTTGGAACGCCTTCAAGAACAGAAGTTTTGCCCTCTTTTAGTTTTAATTTTTCCCAATTTTGTTTGACTTCTTCTTCATCTTTTACTTCTACATCAGCGTAAATATGAGGATGACGGTGAATTAATTTATCACAAATTTCGTTGCAAACATCGGCAATATCAAAATCTTGGGTTTCTGAACCAATTTTAGAATAAAAAACTATGTGCAACAACAAATCGCCTAATTCTTTTTTGACTTCTTCGAGATTATTATCCAAAATTGCGTCGCCTAATTCATAAGTTTCTTCGATGGTCAAATGTCTCAAAGTCTGGATAGTTTGCTTTTTATCCCAAGGACATTTTTCTCGCAATTCGTCCATAATTGTTAATAATCTATCGAATGCTTGAAGTTGGTTTTGTCTTGAATTCATTTTTATATATTATTATTCTACTAAATATTCTTGAATTAAATTTTTAAGATTTTTAATATTTGAATTTGATAAAATTTCGATACTGTTTTTTAATCTAGATTTATCAATACAACGCAACTGATCTAAACAAATTTGACCATTTTTATCTTGCAAAATGATATTTATTCTCATAGGAAAATTCCTAATACTCGATGTAATTGGTGCTATTAGTACAGTTTTTAATAAATTATTGGATTCGTTTGGAGAAATAATTATGCACGGTCTTGTTTTGTTAATTTCACTTCCTAAAGTTGGGTCAAGACTTACCCAATAAATTTGATATTGATTTACCATTGCCAATCAAAATTTTCTTCATCTTCAAAAAAATCAGGAATTAATTTATTAGGCTGACCGTTTTTTTCTATTTCATTTTTGATTAACGAATTCCAATTTTCTCTAGGTTTTTTTGTAGGTGTAATTACCAATTTTCCTTTTTCGAATTCTATATTGACTATATTATTAAACCCATTCGATTTTAATAATTTCGCAGGAATAATAATTCCTTTAGAATTTCCAATTGAAATTATGTTAGTTTCCATATTAAATTTTTTCATCAAAGTTACAACATTATTATAACATTTATAATTTTTAAATAAAAAAAATCCTAACACGATAACGCAATAGGATTTATTTTTATTTTTAAAAAACTAAAAAATTACTCTTTTTTAGCTTTTGCTTTTTTAGCTGGAGCTTTTTTTACTTCTTCGACAACTGCATCTTTTATAGCTTCCGCATTTTTAATTTCAGGCGCATCAAGGTTAATTAATCCCTTAGCTTGAAGCATATTATACCATTTTAGAATTTTCTTAATATCCGAAGCATAAACTCTTTCTTGGTCATAATCTGGAAGAATTTCTTTGAAATAGTTTTCTAAAACATCGTTGCTTTCTTTATCAGAAATTGTTGGTTGGCAATTTTGCTTTTCAGCAATTGCTCGCATAACTTCGACCAATGGTTTTTCGGCATCGTGAGTATAAACAGAAATTTCGGACAATAGACTTACATTGCTTTTCATTCCAACTGTTATTCTTTTTCCGTCAATAAATGATTCTGCAACGAAACCAGTACGAGTTTGAACTTTTAATGCATATAATCCTGGTTTTCCAGAGATTGCTAATATTTTTTCTAAATTCATTTTTAAGATTTATGTGTTTTTTTTTTTGATTTTAATTATTAAATATTTTGCTGTAAGAAAAAAAATTTAGTAAAATTGAAAATTCTAACTTCCAACTGTCACTAAATACTGCAACGTTTTTATCTTCCTTTTTTATTGCAAAATCTCATTCTGTAATCAGGTCTTGCTTTTCCGTCCATAATATTGGCTAACTTCTTCTTAATCAATTGTTTTTTTAATGATGAAATTAAATCTGTGAATAAAATTCCTTCAATATGATCGTATTCGTGCTGAATAACTCTGGCAATCAATCCATCATAAACGTCAGTTTGCTTTATAAATTGTTCATCATAATACTCAATTGTGATTTTTTCGTGACGATAAACGTCTTCACGAACGTCAGGAATGCTCAAGCAACCTTCGTTAAAACCCCATTCTTCGCCTTCTTCGACAAGCATTTTGGCATTTATAAAAGTTTTCTTGAACGATTTTAGTTGTAATTTTTCTTCTTCTGATAAATTTTCACTTTCGCTAAATGGCTCGGTGTCAACAACAAACAATCTTATTGCTAAACCAATTTGTGGTGCAGCCAAACCAATTCCCGATGCGTTGTACATTGTATCGTACATATTGGAAATCAATTCATTAAGGTTTGGATAATCTTTCGAAATCGCTTCACCTACTTTTCTTAAAACTGGATCGCCATATCCAACTATTGGTAATATCATTTGATTTTAGATTCTTGAATTATGATTTTTGATTTCAGATTTTGAATAATTAAAACCAAAACATAACATTAAAACTGATTTATTATTTTTTTGCAAAAGTAATTAAAATTTATAACATAAATTTTATGAATTCAATTTTAATATTTTATTAGTATTTGCTCTAATTTTTTTTAATAATTCTGGATTTTCATTTAAGTTTTGACCATAACTCGGAATCATTAGTTTTAATTTTTCTTGCCATTTATCGGTTTCAAAATCAGTTACAAAACATTTTTTCAAGACATCAACCATAATCGAAACTGCTGTCGATGCTCCTGGAGATGCACCCAATAGACAAGCCAAAGTTCCATCTTTGGTATTAATAATTTCGGTTCCAAATTCAAGAATTCCGCCTTCTTTCTCATCTTTTTTAATGACTTGAACGCGTTGCCCAGCTTGAAGCAATTCCCAATCTTTGGCTTTGGCTTCTGGAAAATATTCTCTCAAAGCTTCGATTCTATCTTCATCGGATTGTAAAACTTGAGAAATTAAATATTTTGTTAACGGAATGTTATGAAATCCAGCCGATAACATTGGCAAAACATTGTTTAATTCGATAGATTTTATCAAATCAAAATAAGAACCATTTTTTAAAAATTTGGTCGAAAATCCTGCAAATGGACCAAATAGCAATTCTTTTTTGCCATCAATAATTCGAGTATCTAAATGTGGAACCGACATTGGTGGTGCATTGACGCCCGCCTTGCCATAAACTTTTACTTTGTGGTTTTGAATAATTTCTGGGTTATTACATTTTAACCATTGACCAGAAACTGGAAATCCGCCATAGCCTTCGCCTTCTTCGACATTGGCTTTTTCTAGCAATAAAA
>JAYVBR010000088.1:0-9637 GCA_043750395.1 Bacteroidota bacterium
TAATTTAAAAAAATATTTAGCTATTAAATTTCAAATACATATTAGCTAAAATCTAATATTAAATATTAAAAAATGAGTAAAATAATTGACGATTTAAAATTGCAATACCGAATTGGTGGCATTCCCAACAAAATCATTTATTGGAATGTTGGTTTGTTTGCTATTCCTTATTTATTAAATTTAATTTTATTTAAAACCAATATTAATGCTTTCAATTTCATAAGCTTGGCTTCGAATCCAGCTGAATTGTTATGGAAACCTTGGAGTTTGGTTAGTTACGGTTTCTTTCATTCAGGCCCTTTTCATATTTTGTTTAATATGCTAATTTTCAATTTCTCAAGTCGATTGTTTTTGACCTATTTCACGCCTAAACAATTGTTGAGTTTATATATGACAGGAATAATTTTTTCTGGAATAATTTATATTTTATGTTACTTTTTATTTCCGTCGTTGGCTAATTTAAACGTGACTTTAGTTGGTGCTTCTGGCGCAATTATGTCAGTATTTTTTGCTGTTGCAACCTATAATCCACTAATGGAAATTAGGTTAATGTTTATTGGAAATGTCAAAATTTGGCATATCGCTTTCGCTTATTTGGTTTTAGATTTAATTCAGTTGCCACTCGAAAATACAGGTGGTCACATTGCTCATTTAGGTGGTGCATTGTTCGGCTATTTATTTGTGAAACAAATTCAAAATGGATCCGATATTACAAGTTGGTTTACAGCTTTAATAGATGTGATTTCTAATTTATTTTCATCAAATAAAAATTCTTTTAAGAAAATCCATCGCAATCCGAATCCCGTAAATAAAGAGAAAACTCCTGAAACTTCTGGATCCAAGATTGTAACAAAAGGCAAAAACCAGCAACAAATAGACGAAATTCTTGATAAAATAGGTAAATCGGGTTATGATAGTTTGTCGAAAAACGAAAAAGAATTTTTGTTTAAAGCGGGGAATTAGTGTTTAGTTTTACAGTGTTCAGTTTTTAGTTGCAGTTTTCAAATTTTCATTTGCGTAATTAAACAATTTCAAACAACATTAAGCAATCTTAAACTAAGTAAAAAAAAAATGAAAAACCTTTCTTGGTTCAATAAAGCAATGTTTTTTTTCAATATAGTTGTGACTGTATTGACTTTTTTTGCTTATGCGTTACCCTTTTTGGCACCTAAAATTTTTCCTTTTTTGTCGGTTTTGTCATTGATTATGCCTTTATTTTTAATTTTGAATGGATTGTTTTTTATTTATTGGGCAATTCAGTTCAAAAGGCAAATTTTTCTTTCTGGTTTGGTTTTGTTAATCGGAATTACATTTGTCAATAAATTTTATAAATTTTCGGCATCTAATTTACCCGAAACCGAGAATGATTTCACGATAATGAGTTATAATGTTCGGCTTTTTAATCTATTCGAATGGATTGACATAAAAAATGTTCCTGAGAAAATACAAGATTTCATCAACGGTCAAAATCCAGATATTTTGTGCATTCAAGAATTTTCATCATCGTCAAATAAAATTGATTTACGGGTTTACAAACATAAATACATTTTGAAATCGGGTAACAAAATCAAAACTGCGCAAGCTATTTTTTCTAAATTTCCGATAATTGATAGTGGCGATATTATTTTTCCAAATTCTAATAACAATGCTATTTTTGCAGATATTAAAAAAGGAAATGACACCATTCGAGTTTATAATATGCACCTAGAATCTCTGAAAATTTCGCCAGATGTGACCGAAATTAATGATGATGTAAATGAAATTAACCAATCGAAAACCGAAAAAATAGTCAAGCAAATAAGCAGTGCATTCGAAGCGCAACAAATTCAATCTGATTTAATTAAAATGCACAAAGAAAGTTGCAAATATCCAATTCTTATTTGTGGCGATATGAATAATAGTGCCTATTCTTATGTTTATAGAAACATTCGCGGAAAGCTAAATGATGCTTTCGAAGAAGCTGGCTTGCAATTTGGCGCAACTTATAAATTCAAATATTATCCTGCAAGAATTGACTACATTTTTACTGATAAATCTATTAAAGTCAAAAGTTTTACTAATTTTTCTGACTTCAAATATTCAGATCACACACCGATTGTTTCTCGGTTGGAGGTTATGGATTAAGTTTCAAATAATCCAAAGCAAATCGACCTTCATTAAATATTAAATCAAGAACGCTCAGATTATTCAAAAACCCGTGTTTGTCATCAAAAACTTGAGTATAATTTTCGAAAAACGAAACATCTTTTTTACCATTAGACAAATGTCTACAATCTAAAGTTTCGGTTGGTTCACGAAAATATTCTTGGGTTTTTTCAAAAGTTTTGGATAATCTCAAGAATTTAAAACATAATTCGATAGATTCTAAATTCAAATCCATTAAGAAAGTATGTTTTTTAGAAAAAATAGGTTGTAATTCAGCTTCGAAATATTCAAAAAAAGGAGAACTTCTATAAGCAGCTTCTAACGATTTTAGGTGTTGTTTTTGCCAATCAAAATCATTTTCTATTTTGACATCTTTGGTTTTTTGATGTAAAATATTGGAGTGTTTGACAGGAATATTTAAAATCTGAATTCCGTTTGGACTATAAATATAAGCCCTGGTTCGATTGGTTTGTTTTTGGAAATTATCTTCTATTTCAAATACCAATTTGTCAGTATTTGCAACAGCAACCATATTGCTAATTGATGGGAAATAGGTTGGAAGGATAAGGGTTTTCATATATCAATTGTTTTTGAATTGTGATTTTTGTTTAACGATTCTAGATTTGTGTAAACTACAAAAAATCTGAAATCTAGAATCGTTAATCAACATTCAAAAATCTAAACTTTGTTAGCTTTTCGTTTCTTCCAAAAATATTCACCAACAAAATACAAAGCCAAAAGACCTAAGAAAATCTTAAAGAAAGATTGTGGTTCGCCTTCGCCCGAAACTGTCGTAAACAATCGATTCCAACGAATTTTATTTATTCCTTTTCCGTTTGGGTCTAAACTCATCCAAATAAATACTGGTTTACCAACAACATGATTTTCAGGTGTAAAACCAAAATATCTAGCATCAAGCGAGTTGTGTCGATTATCTCCCATCATCCAAAAATAATCTTGCTTGAAAGTATAATTTGTTGCAACTTGACCGTTTATTCTGATTTCGTTTCCTGTAACTTTCAAATCATTTCCTTCGTATTCTTTGATAATTGCTCTATAAAGTGGTAAAGTCTTCATATTGATAGCAACAGTTTTTCCTGCTTGCGGAATATAAATTGGACCAAAATTATCATTATTCCAGTTTCTAGTAGTTGAAGCATTTCCATCTTGAAAATCAGGAAAAATTCCATCTTCTGAACCTTTACGAATAATTCTTGTTACAGAAGTTATACCTGGAGTATTTTTCAATCTTTCTGCTGCTTCAAAAGTCATAGCAGCGACTGTAATTGTATCTCTTGTCGGGCTTATATATCTTATGCCATCAGTAGCATCTACATTTTTTAATATAAAATCTAAATCAATTGGAGTTTTTTGGTCATAAACCAAATTATAAGAATATTGTGGTTTAGCTCTTTCTGGCAAAATCAATTCTTTTCCGTTAATAAAAACAATTCCATCTTTTATTTGCAAACTATCTCCTGCAATTCCGACGCAACGTTTTACATAATTGGTTTTTTTGTCAATTGGTTTCTCGTATCGTTTGTCTGCAGCTTTGTACATATTAAATAATGTATCGGCTGGCCAGTTGAATACAACAATATCGTTGTTTTTAATTTTCTGAAAACCTGGTAATCTATAATAAGGATATTGCGGAAAACTTGTGTAAGATTTTACATTCAACAATGGTAAAGTATCGTGTAACATTGGGGCTGCAACAGCTGTCATTTGCGGACGTGCGCCATAATGAAACTTACTTACAAACAAGAAATCGCCAACTAATAATGATTTTTCTAAAGAGGAAGTCGGAATCTGAAAAGGCTGAATCACATAAGTGTGCACAATCGTTGCTACAACCAATGCAAATGCAACCGAACTTAAAGTATCGGCGGCAAAATTGGTAGGTTTTAAACTTCTATCTGATATATAATTCAGTTTTTGTGTGTAATTGATATAATAGATGTACAATCCAAAAGTTGCTATTCCTAGAAAAGTATCTAAACTTGTGTTTTTACCAAAACTTCTAAGTGTTTCGACCCAAACAACAGCAAACATTATTAAATTCACAACTGGAATAAACAATAAAATGGTGTACCAAGTTGGTCGATTGATAATTTTCATTAAAACGATTGCATTGTAAACTGGTATGGCTGCTTCCCAAGATTTTCTTCCTGCAGCAACATACATTTTCCAAGTTCCTAAATAGTGTATTACTTGAATTATTAAGAAAAAAGCGAACCATTGGTATAGAGACATTTGATTTTAGATTTAGAAGCCCCCAGCCCCCGAAAGGAATCTCTCGATATAATCAAAAGAGTAGGATTAGTAATTAATTTTTATTTGTTTATATTTTTTTAGAACAAGTTGCTAATTCCCCCTTCGGGGGTTAGGGGGCTAAAACCTCTTTCATCGTGAAAATTCCTTTTTTGTTATAAATATATTCTGCTGCAATAATTGCTCCGAGTGCAAAACCTTCTCGACTTTTGGCTTCGTGTTTGATTTCTATAAAATCGACTTCCGAATTATAAAAAACCGAATGCGTTCCTGGCACATTTTCTTCACGAATGGCATCGATTGGCAACTCGTTTTCTTTTGGATTTTCTAATGTCCAATTGGTTAAATTTGAGTTTGCAATTATTTCATTTGCTAATGAAATCGCTGTTCCGCTTGGTGCATCTAGTTTTTCAGTATGATGAATTTCTTCAATCGAAACTTTATAATCATTGAATTTTGACATTATTTTTGATAAATAATTATTCAATTCAAAAAATATATTGACACCCAAACTAAAATTCGATGCATATATAAAACTTCCATTTTTTTCTTTGCAAAGTTTTTTCATATCCTCAAACTTTTCTAACCAACCAGTCGTACCACTAACTATCGGAATATTAGTATTCAAACATTCAGAAATGTTACAAACTGCAACTTCTGGCAAACTAAAATCGATGGCAACATCGACATTTTGCAAGCCTTCGAAAGAATTATCAGCATCTTTTCTTAAAATTATTTCGTGTCCACGAGAAACTGCAATCCTTTCGATTGTTTTTCCCATTTTCCCATATCCTAATAAAGCTATTTTCATTAAAATTGATAGTTTAAAGTGAAAGCAATATTTCTTTGCGAAGTAATGTCATTGGTCTGAATATCAGGCCGAAGCGATAACTTATCATTGACATTAAATTGTTTCAAATGCGCATCGACATTGGCATCAATAATATTCAAAACATAAACTCCGATTATAAAAAATGTCGATAAATCTCGATTTCTTTCATAAGATTTTTGGGCTGAAACCAATCTATTAGTATCTGTTAAATAAGAAAATTGGTCGTCTTTATAACCTTCTAATCTTCTTTTGTAAGCATCACGAACCTCATTATATTTTATATCATTAAACCTATAAATAGCTACTGCACTTCCTAAAAGTCCATAAACTAATGGAATTTTCCAATATTTTTTGTTGTATGCTTGTCCTAATCCTGGCAAAATAGCTGAATAAAAAGCTGCTTTTGCTGGTCTTAACGGATCAATTGTATCAAATTTTGTAGAATCTTTTACAATAATTATTTCCTTTTCTTTTGCTTGTGCAAATGCAGAAAGGCTTCCGAAAACGAAAAACATTATATATATGTAAAAGAAATTTTTCACTATTTTTTTAATAATTGAATAATTCTGTTCAAATCGGCTTCTGAGCTAAATGGAATTGTAATTTTTCCTTTTCCGTTTGCCGCAATTTTCACGTCAACTTTGGCATCGAAATATTCATTCAATTCTCTAGATTTCTCAGAAGTATTGGCTGTCGATTTTGTTGTTTTTGGCTTAGAAGAATTTGTAGTATTTCTTTCTTGATAATTTTTTACCAAAGCTTCAGTTTCACGAACCGAAAGATTCTGAGAAACAATTTTTTGGTAAATATTCGTTTGGTCTTCTAGGTTTTCAACATTAATAATTGCACGACCGTGACCCATAGAAATAAATCCGTCGCGAATTCCTGTTTGAATAATCGGGTCTAGCTTCAATAATCGCAAATAATTGGCAATCGTAGAACGTTTTTTTCCAACGCGATCGCTCATTTGCTCTTGCGTCAATTGAATTTCGTCTATCAATCGTTGGTACGAAATCGCAATTTCAATCGGATCTAAATCGTGTCGTTGAATGTTTTCAACCAAAGCCATTGTCAACGATTCGTTATCGTTGGCAATTCTCACATAAGCTGGAACTGTCTTTAAACCAGCAATTTTCGATGCGCGCAAACGGCGTTCTCCAGAAATTAATTGAAATTTATTAAAATCAAGTTTTCGAACCGTAATTGGCTGAATTACACCAAGTTCCTTTATAGAACGCGCCAATTCATTCAAAGATTCTTCGTTAAAACTTGTTCGAGGTTGAAACGGATTAATTTCGATTAATTCTAGTTCCAATTCAATAATATTCCCAACAACTTTGTCAGCATTTTTGTCCGAAACCGATTTAATATCGTTTTCAGGATCTTTCAATAATGCTGATAATCCGCGACCTAATGCTTGTTTTTTAACTGCTTGTGCCATAAAAATTTTAGTTGTTTTTTGTGATAATTTCGTTAGCCAAACTCAAGTAATTAGCTGCACCTTTGCTAGTTGCATCAAAATTGATAATGCTTTCGCCAAAACTTGGTGCTTCGCTCAATTTGGTGTTTCGTTGTATAATTGTCGTAAAAACCATATCATTAAAATGTTTTTGAACCTCTTCAACAACTTGGTTAGACAATCGAAGTCGTGAGTCAAACATTGTCAGCAACAGACCTTCAATATCTAATTCTGGATTATGAATTTTTTGAACGCTTTTAATTGTGTTCAATAATTTTCCTAAACCTTCGAGTGCAAAATATTCGCATTGAATTGGAATAACAACCGAATTGGCACAAGTCAATGCATTCAAAGTCAACAATCCCAGTGATGGAGCGCAATCAATTATAATATAATCATATTTATCAATAACCGTTTCTAATGCTTTTTTAAGCATATATTCACGATTTTCTTTATCAACCAATTCAATTTCGATAGCAACAAGATCAATATGTGCAGGAATTATATCAACATTTGGTGCAGAACATTTAACAATTGCTTTCTCGGGCGAACATTCATGAATTAAAACCTGATAAGTTCCAAATTCAACAGAATCTACATCAATTCCGAGTCCAGAACTTGCATTTGCTTGAGGATCGGCATCAATCAGAAGCACTTTTTTCTCTAAAACTCCCAACGAGGCAGCAAGATTTATTGATGTTGTAGTCTTACCAACACCGCCTTTTTGGTTTGCAATTGCAATGATTTTGCCCATTTTATATCTTAAATTTTAGCGGTAAAAATACAATTTTTTATGGTTTTAGAAAATCTTATTTGTTAACATATTTAGAAAATTTGGTTTTTGATTCTAATTCTTTCTATTTGAAGCTAATCCAGCTGTTCTCTCCAAACTTTTTGTCAAAAATATTTTTTTGTAAGCCTTTGCAAGAGCTTCTCCCGAAGTGTCGGGAGTCGCTTTGCAAAGTCAACAAAAAATAAATTTTCTCTCAAAAAGGTTTTCCATTTCCATCTGGGCTAAAATTCTAAACTTTCATAAAATCAAAGTAATATTATCAAATATCGGCATTTTCCATTTCAATTAAAAACTAAATTTTCGTTTTAAAAAAAAATGATAAATAATTACTCCTTATATATATTGTAAGTTTTTTTGAAAATCTTATATTTGCACTTCAAAATAAATAAAATGATTAAGATTACTTTGCCTGACGGGTCGATTAAAGAGTTTGAAAGTGGCGTGAACGCTATGGATGTTGCAAAAAGCATTAGCGAAGGATTGGCTAGAAATGTAATCTCGGCTAATTTTAATGGCACTACCATAGAAACATCTACGGAATTGACGACCAATGGCTCACTCATATTATATACTTGGAACGACAAAGATGGCAAAAAAGCATTTTGGCACTCGACTTCGCACGTTATGGCGCAGGTTTTAGAAGAAATGTATTCTGGTTTGAAGTTAACGCTCGGACCAGCAATTGACAACGGTTTTTATTATGATGTTGATTTTGGCGAAAATAAAATTGTAGAAGCCGATTTTAAGAAAATTGAAGATAGAATTCTAGAAATTTCTCGAGAAAAATACGAATTCAAATTGCGTCCAGTTACGAAAGCAGATGCGTTAGAACTATACAAAGACAATGAATTCAAGACCGAATTAATCACAAATCTTGAAGACGGAACAATCACTTTTTGTGATCACTCAACTTTTACAGACTTGTGTCGTGGTGGACATATTCCGAATACAGGAATTATAAAAGCCGTGAAAATAATGAGCATTGCTGGTGCATATTGGCGAGGAAATGAAAAAAACAAGCAGTTGACTCGTGTTTATGGAACATCGTTTCCGAAACAAAAAGATTTGACTGAATATTTAGAATTACTTGAAGAAGCAAAACGACGTGACCATAGAAAACTAGGAAAAGAATTAGATTTATTTGCTTTTTCACAAAAAGTAGGTGCAGGGTTGCCATTGTGGTTGCCAAAGGGTGCTGCTTTGCGTGACAGACTAGAGCAATTTTTGAAAAAAGCACAGAAAAAAGCAGGTTATGAACAAGTAGTTACGCCACACATTGGTCAAAAAGAATTGTACGTAACTTCGGGACATTATGCGAAATATGGTGCGGATAGTTTCCAGCCAATAAATACACCAGCCGAAGGCGAAGAATTTTTATTGAAACCAATGAATTGCCCACATCATTGTGAAATTTATAATACAAAACCTTGGTCATATAAAGATTTACCAAAGCGATATGCTGAATTTGGTACAGTATATAGATATGAGCAAAGTGGCGAATTGCACGGTTTGACTCGTGTTCGAGGTTTTACTCAAGACGACGCACATATTTTTTGTACACCTGACCAATTGGATCAAGAATTTAAGAATGTTATAGATTTGGTTTTATATGTTTTTGGTTCTTTAGGATTCGAGAATTTTACGGCTCAAATTTCATTAAGAGATCAAGTTGATAGAGAAAAATATATAGGTAGCGACGAAAATTGGGAAAAAGCAGAAAATGCAATCATCAATGCTGCCGCAGATAAAGGATTAAAAACAGTAGTTGCTTATGGCGAGGCAGCTTTTTATGGTCCGAAGTTGGATTTTATGGTCAAAGATGCTTTAGGCAGACAATGGCAATTGGGAACAATACAAGTAGATTATAACTTGCCAGAACGTTTTGAATTGACTTATAAAGGTTCTGATAATGAGTTGCATACACCAGTAATGATTCACCGTGCGCCATTTGGAAGTATGGAACGGTTTATTGCAATCTTAATAGAACATACCGCAGGAAATTTCCCACTTTGGTTGATGCCAGAACAAGCATTAATATTATGTTTAAGCGATAAATATGAAAATTATGCTAAAAAAGTTTTAATTCTGCTAGAAAATCACGATATTCGCGCCCAAATTGATAACAGAAATGAATCAA
>JAYVBR010000089.1:0-9620 GCA_043750395.1 Bacteroidota bacterium
TATCCAATAAAAAAAATCCAAAATCTGAAACAAAAATCTTAATTTTTCGCTTCAATCAAAAAAGTTTAAACCACTTCATTGAGAAAAATTTACGACTATTCAAACCTCAAAATTTATTAATTTATTTTTCCACAATGACCCAAAGACACAAAGTTTTTTGCTAAAATTTAAATACTGAATTACAACTGCGTTTAAACCCAGATTACGCATTAAAAATCTGCTCAGCTTCATCCGCCGCGGCGGATTCAAGCACTTACTCATTTTTTAAATTTTGAAATATAACATATGTCTTCATTCAAAAAATTCCGTGAGCACTTGACTTTATTGAAAAATATTGTTTCCCAACGATTCCTAATGTGTAATCTGAGTTAAAAGAAAATGGATATTAAAAAAGTTTTTAGAAACTAAATTCTTATAAATTAACCCCGATAGTCGCAAGTAGCTTTTTAGGCTGGAGTTCAGCCTGAAAACTACTGCAAATAGCGGGACAATTGCTTTGAGAAAACTTGTTGTTTTGTTCCAAAAAAATAAAATAATTTTGGTATATTTGCATTTATTAAAACCCATAAAATGGCATTGTCAGAACAAGAAATTCTTCGTAGAGAAGCACTTACAGAATTAAGAAATTTAGGAATCGAGCCTTATCCAGCAGCCGAATTTGTTACAACCAATTATTCTAGCGAGATTCTTGCCGATTTCGAAAAATTCGAAGGCAAAGAAGTTGTTTTGGCTGGTCGATTGATGCAAAAACGTATTATGGGAAAAGCATCGTTCGCCGAATTGAAAGATGCCGAAGGTCGAATTCAAATTTATATTGCTCGTGACGATGTCTCAAATGACGAAGAAAAAACGATGTACAATGTGGTTTTTAAGAAATTGCTTGATATTGGCGATTTTATTGGAATTCGAGGCACGGTTTTTAAAACCCAAGTTGGCGAAGTTTCAATTCATGTTTATGGAATGACGGTTTTGGCAAAATCTTTGAAGCCTTTGCCTGTTGTAAAAACCGATACCGACGGAAAAATTTACGATGCTTTTGCAGATCCTGAACAACGCTACCGACGCAGATATGTTGACTTAACGGTCAATGATCACGTGAAAGAGACCTTCATTAAACGAACAAAATTGTTCAATGCAATGCGAAGTTTCTTTAATTCGAAAGGATATTTAGAAGTCGAAACGCCTGTTTTACAACCAATTGCTGGTGGTGCAGCAGCTCGACCATTTGTTACGCATCATAATTCGTTGGATATTCCTTTATATATGAGGATTGCTAACGAATTGTATTTGAAACGTTTAATAGTTGGTGGATTTGATGGTGTTTATGAATTTTCGAAAAACTTTCGTAACGAAGGAATGGATCGAACGCATAATCCAGAATTTACGGCAATGGAAATATATGTTGCTTACAAAGACTACAATTGGATGATGACTTTTACCGAAAACCTTTTGGAACATTGCGCACTCGAGGTGAATGGTGTTACCGAAACAACTTTTGGCGAACACAAAGTCAATTTCAAAGCGCCGTATGCACGAGTAACAATGACCGATTCGATTAAACATTTTACTGGATTTGATATTTCAGGAAAATCAGAAATCGAACTTTTTGAAGCTGCTCGTGGAATGAATATTGATGTTGATGCAACAATGGGAAAAGGCAAATTAATAGACGAAATTTTTGGTGCCAAATGCGAAGGAAACTACATTCAGCCTACTTTTATAACAGATTATCCTAAAGAAATGTCGCCTTTGTGCAAACAACATCGCAACAATCCAGAATTGACCGAGCGTTTTGAATTGATGGTTTGTGGTAAAGAAGTTGCCAATGCTTATTCGGAATTGAATGACCCAATTGACCAACGTGAGCGATTTGAACATCAATTAAAATTGGCAGAAAAAGGCGATGACGAAGCGACTCAATTTATCGATGAAGATTTCTTGCGCGCTTTAGAATATGGCATGCCTCCAACTTCTGGACTTGGAATCGGAATGGACAGATTAATTATGTATTTAACTAACAATCAATCCATTCAAGAAGTTTTGTTTTTTCCACAAATGCGCGCCGAGAAAAAACAAGTTGTTATTGAGTTGACCGATGAAGAAAAATTAATAATTGATTTATTGAAAATTTCTGACAATAAAATGGATTTGGCAGCCTTGAAAGTTAAATCTGAATTGAGTGGCAAAAAATGGGATTCGGCGACAAAATCTTTATCTAAACACGGATTAATGAAAGTAACCCTGGTTGGCGATAGTAAGGTTGTGGAGTTGGTTGTGTAATTGGTGTGTCATTTATTTCCTATATTTGAATTATGGAAAGAACAAAGCTTATTGTTAAAAATTTTGGACCTCTAAAAGATATTGAAATCGAAGTTAGAGAAATGGTTACTTTTATTGGTGCGCAAGCTTCTGGTAAAAGCACGCTTGCCAAATTGCTTTCTATTTTTGAGGATAAAGATTTTAGAAAAGATGAAACAATCTCTTTTGAAGTAGAATTAAGGAAATATAATATTTTTTCGTACCTAAAAGACAATACATATATTAGTTATGAACAAGGAAGTTTAGGCTTAATTTTTGGATTTAAATTTGATGAAAAAAAAGCAATCAAATATAATGATAGAGAAAGTATATTAAAAAAATATGTTGAGTCAACTAAAAATGGTAGTGATCTTGAAGAACAAAAAACACATTTTGATTTATTAGTAAAAAGAGATTTTTATTTTTCAAGTTATAAAAACATAGATGAAAAAATTTGGGATAAGATAAAAGTTAAAATTAAATCAGATTTAATTTTTCAAGAGCGACTTGATATAGCAAAATTTTTAAATGTTTATGAAAAAGTATTAGCGGAATTTTCAATTTACGTTTTATATGACTCACTTTACATTCCTACTGAAAGACATTTTATTCATTTAATTGCCGAAAATGCTCTGGGCTTAATCAACAATAACGTTCAAATTCCTAGATATTTATTAAATTCTGGTCAAGATTACGAAAAAGCAATACAAACCATCAAAGAATTGCCTTTAAACATTATAGACAAAAAATTAAAATACAAACGGGAAGGAAAAACATCTTACATATATCACAATGAAAATGAAAAAATAGATTTGTTAGAATCTGCTTCTGGATTGCAATCAATTATTCCTGTTTTGTTATTAGTAGAATATTCAAAATCGTTAAAAGACAAATACAATTTCAATTTTGTTGTTGAGGAACCTGAATTAAATTTGTATCCAAAAGCGCAACACGAATTGATTAAATATTTAGTAAAAAATTGTTTGTTTGACAGGAAAAATTTGATTTTAACAACGCACAGTCCATTTATTTTAGCATCAATCAACAATTTATTGTTGGCTTATGACAAAGGGCAAACCAAACCTAAAGAAGTAAATAAAATTATCAAAAAAGAGTCTTGGCTAAATCCAAAAAACTTCATTGCTTATGAATTGAAGAATGGGAAAGCAAAGTTAATTATGGACGATAAATTAGGACAAATTAAAGAAAATATGATTGACTTAATATCTGATGAATTTTCAAATGAATTTGACAAATTGTTAGATTTATGATACATTTAATTCAAGATGCTTTTCCTGCAATTCAAAATTGTTTGTCAATTTTTCATGAGAAACATATTTATGTTTTTGAAGATAATGAATTAAAAAAAGGAGTTTTTGTTGACAAAAAGAAAGCAAATCATTTACACATAGAAAACAAAACTAATTCTAATTATAATTTCGTTCAAAATGATGATTGTGTAATGCATAATGTTAAAGGTGGACAATGTGACTATGTAATTTTCAACTCAAAAGATTTTCATTTTGTTGACGTAAAAGTTGCAAAAGACAATATTGCAAATCATAGCAAAAAAGCTTATTTACAAATAGAAAACACATTCAAATATTATTCGAATAAAATAGATTTTCCTGAAAATTGTTTACTTCACGGATTAGTATGTTTTCCTTCGAAAAGAAGAATTATAAAATCTAGCGAATCTTCGAAAAGAAAGGAATTTAAAGTAAAATATAAAATTGATTTAAAGGTTGGGAATTACATTTTGTTAGAGTAAAAACACAGCTATCTTTATCTAAACACGGTTTAATAAAAGTTAGTTTGGTTGGAGATAGCAAGATTGTTGAGTTGGTGTGGTAAAATACGAAAAATAAATTATTATGGAAAATCTAATAGCAAGAATAACAATAAATCCAGATGTTTGTCACGGCAAACCAACTATTAGAAATATGCGTTATTCGGTAGAAATGATTTTAGATTTATTGTCTTCAGGAATGACTTTTGATGAAATAATTGATGATTATCCCGTACTTCAAAACGAAGATTTAAAAGCATGTTTATCTTATGCATCTAAATTAATCAGTATTAAAATATTGAGCAAAGTAGCATGAAATTTATAGTTGATGCACAATTACCTTACGGTATTAAACTATTTTTAATTGAAAATGGTCACGATGCTTTGCATACTGATGATATGCCCAACAAAGAAAGAACATTAGATTCTGAAATAATTAACTTATCAGTTAAAGAAGATAGAATAGTAATTACTAAAGATAATGATTTTCTTGACAATCACATTATTAATCAAAAACCAAAAAAACTATTATTAATAGTATCAGGAAATATAAAAAACCGAGAATTTTATTCGCTTTTTAAAAATAATTTTAAAATTATAATAAATCTTTTCGAATCTAATAATCTAATTGAATTGGATATTGATGGAATAAGTGGTTATTAAAAATAAATTTTGTTTGTAACAAAAAATAATATATTTTTGATAAATTAAAATTTTATAAAATGAAAAAAGTTATAACATCAATTGCATTGGTTCTAATTTGTGCAATTTCGACAAACGCACAAGATAAAAAACAAGTAGCAACAGCAGTAGCATCAGTTTCTTCGGTAGATGAAGTACAAGAATCGAAAAACAATTTACAACAAGAAACAAAAAAGAAAGCTTACGAAATTGTTACTTTCTTGAAATTAGATGAAAATCTAACAGGAATGTTTTATGAACTTTTAATGGATAAAAACAACATTTTATCTAATTCTGAAATTTCTCAAGATAGAAAAGATTTGTACTTAAAACAATTTAATGAAAAAATGTCAAGTGTTCTTGATGCAAAATATTGGGAAAAACTCAAGGCTAACAAGGAACTTTATAACTTATTTTTTGGCGCATTGCCAAAAACAAAAATGTAATATTTAAAAGCCTTTTGAAAATTCAAAAGGCTTTTTTATTCTAAAATTTTTTAGAAACTTTATCGATTACATTAATCGTAAAATCTAAATCTTCATAAGTCAAAGCATCGGTTATAAACCAAGATTCATAAGCCGATGGTGCTATATAAATTCCTTCATGCAACAATCCGTGAAAAAATTTCTTGAAAGTTTCGTTGTCGCCCTTTTTAGATGTTTCGAAATCAATAACGGGATTTTTATCGAAATGCACCGAAATCATTGACCCAATTCTGTTTATAGTAAAATCAACATTGTTATTTTTTAAGACACGGTCAATTCCTTTTCCTAAATATTCGGTTTTGTTTGCCAATCTTTGAAAAACATCTAAATCGTTATTTAAAGATTCTAGCATTGCTAATCCAGCCGCCATTGCCAAAGGATTTCCAGATAAAGTTCCCGCTTGATAGACTGGTCCAAGTGGTGCCAAATAATTCATAATTTCTTCACGAGCGGCAAATGCGCCTACTGGCAAACCGCCACCAATTACTTTTCCGAAGCAAACTATATCGGCATTGACGTTATAAAGTTCTTGAACGCCTCCTTTTGCAAGACGAAAACCAGTCATAACTTCATCGAAAATCAATAAAATATTATTGTCATCGCACAATTTTCTTAAACCCTCCAAAAATCCTTTTTGGGGTGGAATACAGCCCATATTTCCTGCAACTGGTTCAACAATAATTGCAGCAATTTCATTTGGATTTGCTTTAATTACATAAGAAACATTTTCTAAATCATTGTAATTTGCCAATAAAGTGTCTTTGGCAGTTCCAGCAGTTACGCCTGGCGAATTTGGACTTCCAAAAGTAATTGCTCCGCTTCCAGCTTGAATTAAAAATGAATCAGAATGTCCATGATAACAACCTGCGAACTTGATGATTTTTTCTTTATTAGAAAATCCACGAGCCAGTCGAATAGCGCTCATACAAGCTTCGGTTCCTGAACTTACAAACCGAATTTTATCAATATTTGGCACCATCGAAACTGCTAATTCTGCAATTTTAGTTTCCAATTCGGTTGGCATTCCAAACGAAGTTCCAAGTTTTGCTTTTTCAATAACTGCATTTACGACAGGTTCGAAGGCGTGACCCAAAATCATTGGTCCCCAAGAGTTTATGTAATCTATCAATCGGTTGCCATCTTCGGTATATAAATAAGCTCCTTTGGCTGATTTAACGAAAATTGGTGTTCCTCCAACTCCTTTAAACGCTCGAACTGGCGAGTTTACGCCACCAGGAATTACTTTTTCGGCATCGGCAAAAAGTTTGCTGCTTCTTTCGTATAACATATTTATTTTTTAATTTTTATATTTTGACCAATCGACAAAGTGTTTTCGGTCAGATTATTAATTGATTTCAAATCTTCTATCGAAATGTTAAACTTTTTCGAAATAGAATAAAAAGTTTCTTTTGCTTGAACTATATAGAAATTCTGTGAATTTTCTGATTGATTTTCAACGGCAACTGAATCATTTATTATTAGTGATGCTAGAACAACTTCTGATTTAATTTCTGGTTCATTAATCGTTTCTTGTAGGTTTTCAATATCATTTAATGTTTTTACAATTCTAGTATTAAATTGAGTAACTTTAACAATTTCATTAGGTTTTACCTCGTTATCAATATCATACAATTTATATTTTTCAATTAAATTAATGAGCTTTTGAGGATATAAAGAATCGGTTGCATATCCGGCAGCTTTTAAACCTTTTGCCCAAGCTTTGTAATCCTTGACATCTAATTTGAATAATTTTGCATACCAAGGTTTGCTCAACAAAAAATTTGAATGGTCTTTGAATGAATCTTTGGGATCATCATATTTTCTAAAACATTCTTGCAAAGCATCATCATCATATTTTACGCTTGGTCCTGTCCAATCTTTTCGGCATTTAATACCAAAATGATTGTTGGCTTGCAAGCACAAACTTCCCATTCCGCTACCTGATTCTAATAAAGCTTGTGACAGAGTTATACTAGCTGGAACTCCAAATTGCTGCATACTATTTTTGGCAATTTCTTTGTATTTTGAAATATAATCCAAAACCATTTGATTGGTAACTTTGACTTTGCTAGTTGCTTCTAGAACTTGTGAATCGGTTTTTGAAGTTGTCTTTGAAGTTTCGACTTTTGGTTTACTTTCAACAATTATTGGGTCTGCTTTTTTAGGTACAACAACAACTTTTTTTGGAATAGGTTTTGGTTTCGGAGCATAAACAACATTTTTGCTCGAACTGCAACTCACTATGAAAATTAATATTAATATTGAAATTATTTTTTTAAACATTAGTTTTTATTAAAGTCTTGTTTTTCTTTTTTAGTATATTGTTTATGCCTTGAATGCCTTGCAATCCGCCAGAATGAATCATTAGGATTTTAGAATTTTCTAGGAAATAATTTTTATCAATCAAATCTAAAACGCCAAAAACCATTTTTGCGGTGTAAATCGGGTCTAATAAAACCTTATAATCATTAAAAAATTGATTCATAAAAGCTATCAATTCGTCAGAAATTTTACCATATCCACCAAAATGATAATCTGTAATTAATTTCCAATTGTCTTTATTTGCAAAAGTACGAATTTCATTTTGAAGAAAATCGCCTTTTAATGCCGGAAATCCCAAAATTTTTTGGTTCCAACTCGAACTGTTAATTATTCCCGAAATTGTTCCAGCTGTTCCGACACAAGTACAAATAAAATCGAATTCCATATCTTCAATATTCAAAATTTCTTCGCAACCTTTAATTGCTAATTCATTGGTTCCGCCTTCTGGAATACTAAAAAAATTACCAAACTTTAGTTTTAAATATGCTATAAATTCTAAATCATTTTTATTTTGATATTGATTTCTTGATACGAATTCGAATTTCATATTGCATTCTTGAGCAAATTTCAAAGTTGGATTTTCTTGAACTTTATCAAATAATTCGTCGCCACGGATGATTCCAATTGTCTCAAAACCATTTTGTTGTCCAGCAAATGCTACTGCTGCAATATGATTTGAAAAAGCACCTCCAAAAGTCAAAATTTTAGTTTTATTTTGATTTTTGGCTTCGATTAAATTGTATTTTAATTTTCTGAATTTGTTTCCAGAAACTATCGGATGAATCAAATCTTCTCGTTTAATTGAAACGTGAATATTGTTTTTAGTAAAAAGATATTGATTTTCAGTTTTCAAGAATTTTATTTTATGGTTGCAAATTTATACCAATAAAAAAAGCAACCAAAATGATTGCTATTAAATTTATTGAAAATTTATGACTTTTAAACTAATATTAATTTTATGTATGAAATCATTTTACCGCTAATTCGATAATTTTTTAATTGCGATTTTTAAAAATAATTTATTGGCAGAATTAAACATTTTAAATTTCAGAGGTTAGTTTTTGGAATAAATTGCAATTAAAAAATTATCGAATTAGTGGTTAAATACATTTTTTTATTGATTGAAAATTTAAGTAAAATTTATTTTGATTTAAAAATAGCAATTTTTTTACCCTGAATTTTTCCGTCGGCTGTAATAATTTTTACTAAATAAATAGCTTCACTATAAGAAAGAGTTGAAAATTGATAATTTTTTTCGTTACCTAATTTATCTTTAGAAAAAATTAATTTTCCAGAAATATCAAACAAGCTAATTTCTTTTAAATCAACCGATTTTGTATTCAAAATTGTCAACAAACTTGAAACATTATTTTGAAAAACATCAAAATCAACCAACGAAAGTGAATTAGTTGCTAATGCTGTTGTGTTTTTAAAAGTAATTTCGAATCTGGTTTTATTATTTCCAGCTGGCAAAGTAACCTCATAAACATCATTAGTAATTTCGGTATAAATATCGTTGTCTTTATCGTGAATATAAACGTGTTCAGCATCATAAAAATTCAACATTTCGTGTACAGATATTTTAAAATTAGCTTCAGTTTCATTTTTAAATCCAAGTGGAATTTTTTTATCAATATCAAAATTAACTATATCAATAACATAAGGATTATGTTCGATTAAAAATGCAACTTCTTCTTTGCCTTCTTCGGCAGAAACGGCGTCCATTGCAAAGTCTTTACCATCAGTAGCATTTGGTGTAAAACCAAGAACCATTTGCCCAACGCCCAATTGATTTGTAACGGTTTTAAAACGAATTTGCGGTGTTGGCAAAGTTGAAACTGTTGTATAATCGAACCCAGAAACCGAAGGAATTTGCGGTAAAAAATCGTTGCTATAATTAGCATTTCTTTCAAATTGAGAACGATTTGCTTGACTTTCTTTAGTATAAACTCTAAAAATGTTGTTCATTTGAGCCACACCATTTGATGACCCAAGCAACATAAATCCTTGCCCGATTGGACTAAAAAATCTTTCGTAATTTCCAC
>JAYVBR010000090.1:0-4146 GCA_043750395.1 Bacteroidota bacterium
AAATCTTCCGTAACAAAGGCTATGCAATATTTTTTATCATTGTCTTGACAAAAAATAATTAAGTTTCTTTAGACTATTTTAAACGTATAAATGGTATTACAAAAAAAGCTTAACTTATTGACATTGGGTTTTAACCAAAGATATTGGTAATATTCTGTTTTGTTGGCTTTGGCCAAAGTAGAATTAAGCGTGAATTTTCTAATTTTAAAATCATATATTTTGGAATTTTTAAAAGCCCAGAACAGTTTGAAATAAAAATCAAAACGCTCTAAAAAATTAGTTTTCAGAGCGTTTTCTTGAAATATAAAGCTGGAAAAAGCTTCAAAAAATTAAAATTTTTACATTTCTGCAAAGGTATTTCCTTGGTTAATATTACCAGTTTTGAAACCTTTAGTAAACCATTTCATGCGTTGCTCAGAAGAACCGTGTGTGAAAGAATCGGGTACGATTTGACCTTGCATTTTTGATTGAATTGCGTCGTCGCCAACGGCATTGGCTGCGCTTAATGCTTCTTCTATATCGCCAGGTTCTAGCATTTGATGTTGTTTTTCGTTGTAATTAGTCCAAACACCTGCATAAAAATCTGCTTGTAATTCTAGTGCCACAGACAATTTGTTAGCAACAGCTTCGGACTTGCCTTGTTGTGCTTCGCGCATTTTGGTTGATGTTCCTAAAATATTTTGAATATGGTGTCCGTATTCGTGAGCCATAACATAAGCAACAGCAAAATCACCACCTTTGGCTCCTAACTTGCTTCGTAAATCTTCGAAAAAAGCCATATCCATATATATTTTTTTATCTCCCGGGCAATAAAATGGTCCAGATGCAGCAGTTGCTCCGCCACAAGCAGTTTGTACTTGACTACGAAACAAAACCATTCCTGCTGGTTCGAATTCTAAATTATTTTCTTGAAATATTTTACTCCAAACATCTTCGTTGTCAGCAACTAATGTTTTAATGAATTTACCCTCAATTTCATCTTGCTCGGATAATGGCGTGTTAGATGATTGCTCAGTTTGTTGCCCCTGAGTTTGCTGCAAAACATTGCCAATAGTTTGACCTGTTTCGCCACCAAAAATTTGCAAAAGCAAAATTATTATTCCAATTGCTCCGCCACCAACAACAGCTTTTCCGCCACCTGACATTCCTCGTCGGTCTTCAACGTTATCGCTTTCTCTTCTGCCAATCCATTTCATAGTTTGTGTTTTAGTTTTGTAAATTTATGTTTTTTATTTTATAATTTTCAAAAAGGATTTATTTATTTTGATAACCATTTTAAAATTATATTTTGCAATTCTTCTTTAATTATTGGTTTAGAAACATAATCGTTCATTCCGGCTTCTAAGCATCTTTCTTTTTCGCCTAGAACTATTCCTGCAGTTAATGCAATTATTGGCAAATGTTTAAAATATTCCATTTTTCTGATTGCTAGTGTTGCTTCATAACCATTTAATATTGGCATTTGAATGTCC
Organism: Bacteroidota bacterium; assembly: GCA_043750395.1. Lineage (GTDB taxonomy): Bacteria > Bacteroidota > Bacteroidia > Flavobacteriales > Flavobacteriaceae > Flavobacterium. The sequence continues at coordinate 1,473 of JAYVBR010000090.1, forward strand.
ATTAGAATTAAATCTGGATTGATTAATTCGATTTTATCTAAGGCTTCTTTCCCGTTTGATAATTCAAAAATTGATAAGTTGGGAACAATTTGTTTGACCAATGTTTTGGCTAATAACATATTAATTTTGTTGTCTTCAACGATTAGAATTTTATAGTTTTCTTGTCCAAATTGCATTGATTTATTTTCTAAACTTTCAACAATAATTTTTGAATCTTCGTTAATATTATCTAAATTAATTAATTTTTTAGAGGTTCGCAATTCAATATCAAAAAAGAATTCGCTTCCTTTATTATAGGTGCTTTTTAGTTCAAGTTTGCTTCCTAAAAGTTTTAATAATTGATTTGAAATTGTTAGACCAAGTCCAGTCCCGCCAAATTTTCGGGTTGTCGATGTATCTTCTTGCGAGAAAGCATTAAATATTTTTTCTTGGTTTGCTTTTTTAATTCCGATACCAGTATCTTTTACAGAAAACCTTATAATTGATTTATTTTCGTCAACTTTTTTGATTAATTTTATTAAAAGTTCAACTTTGCCGATAGTTGTAAATTTCAGAGCGTTACTTAACAAATTAATGAGTATTTGTTTGATCCTAACAATATCTGTCCAAATATATTTCGAAATATTCTTGTCGATTTTCAAAAATAAATCAATGTCTTTTTCGCTGGCTTGATATTTTATTAGGTCAATAATTTGATTAGACATTAACGAAATATCTTGTTTTATAATTTCGATTTCGAGTTTACCAGCTTCAATTTTCGAGAAATCGAGTACATCGTTTACGACTTCCATCAATGAAAGTGCCGAGTTATTAACGGTTTCCATATAGTGTTGTTGTACTTCTTCGAGTTCGGTGTTCATCAATAAATTTGTAAAACCTATAATTCCGTTAAGTGGCGTTCTTATTTCGTGGCTCATATTTGCCAGAAATTCTGATTTTGCCTTGCTTGCGGCTTGAGCAAATTCTTTTTCGATAATTGCTTTTTCGTTAATTTTCTTTTGGGTAATGTCGATGTAAATTCCACCTATATATTCAATAATATTATTTTTACGAATGGCATCACCAAATTCTTCGACCCATTTTATATTTCCATTTTTATGAATAATTCTATAAATTGATTGAAATTGTTGTTTGTTTAAAAGTGCTATTTTTTGTTCGTAAATAATTCGGCTTTTGTCATCTTTATGAATTAAACTCAAGTATGAAAGATTATTTTCTAGAAAATCTTCTTTTTTATAACCTGTTAATATTTCAATCTCATCATTTATATAAACTTTGGTTGAAGTTTCGTCAAATTTAGATAAATAAACAGTTCCTGGAATATTATTGGCTAAAAGTCTGAATTTCTCTTCGCTTTCTTGAAGTACATTCTGACTTATGTTTCGCTCAATAGCTGTTGCAATGTTATTGGCAAATGTTTGTAAAATGTTTATTTCGTCTTCGTTCCAAATTCTATGCTTTGTTTTATCATCAAAACCTATAAAACTATATAATTGATTGTCTATAAATATTGGAATTAATAAAGAAGATAAAATATTGTTGGCAACCAAGAAATCTTTATAATCAGAATTTTTAAGATCTCGAGTTAATTGGTTTAAAATTTTGTTTTGATACATTATTTTTATTGAACCAAAAATATTGTCGTGACTAAAATTTTGATAAATCGGGTTTTCGATATCTGAATTAGAATTTATACTGTTCCATTCGAATTTTAAGTTTACTGTTTTATTAGAATTGTTATTTTCAAAATAATAAATTTTGTCAACTTCGGTAACTTCTCCTATGATTTTTAAAGATTGGTTGAAGAAATCCTCAAATTTAGAAGAAGTTAAAAAATTATTGGTTGTTAATGACATTGCTGCCAATAAATCAGTTTTATATAATAATTTTTCTTCTGCTTCTTTTTTATAGGTAATGTCAATAAAAATACCTTCAATAAATTCGATTTTTCCGTTTTTGTATATGGCATCGCCAAATTCTTCAATCCAAATTATAGTTTTATCTTTACGAATTAATCTGTAAATTGAATGTATTTGAGTTCTACTTTTTATAGCTTTGGCTTCGTCGTCGAGGACTTTTTTTCGATCATCAATATGAATGAGAGATGCATAAGAAATTCGGTTTTCTAAAAAATCTGATTTATGATATCCAGTTAATTTTTCAATTTTATCGTTAATATAAATTTTTGTGTTGTCTTTATCATATTTAGATAAATAAACTGTTCCAGGAATATTATCTGCCAATAATCTAAATTTTTCTTCGCTTTCTTGAATAATCGATTTGTTGTAATTTCGTTCAATTGCAGCCGAAATATTATTGGCCAATGAACCTAAAATTCCAATTTCGTCTTGCGTCCATTCTCTTTCAAAACCACCATCATTAAATGCTAAAACACCATCTAGTTCCTCTTTTTTATAAATAGGAAGTATTAAAATCGATTTTACATTAAAATTAATTAGAAAATTGTTAACTATTGGTTCATTAAAATCAGATAATTTTACTAAATAATATTTTTGATTTTGTAAGTTAGTTAAAATGGTGCTAACAATTTTTTCTGGTAATGATGCTAATTCTGGATTCGTTATTTCTAGATTTGGTTCATTTTTTACAAATCTAAATTTTTGAAAAAAATTATTTTTATCAGCTTCATATTTAAAGTACGATAAATGAGTTA
>JAYVBR010000091.1:0-4145 GCA_043750395.1 Bacteroidota bacterium
CCAAGACTTTTTGATTTTCCTATTCCTAGAATTTCTAATTTTCCGTACTCGTTTTTCTTGCCAATCATTGCAACAATTTTGGTTGTTCCAATATCTAGTCCTACCGCAATATTTTCTTTTTCCATAATCTGTTATTTAGTGCAAACCACTTGTTGGGTAAACTGCAAATTAATGCTTTTGTACTTTTCTAGAGTTTTATCTGCAAATGCTTTTTGATAAAATGCTTTATAATTTTTGAATTTATCTTCGATATTTATTGGATTACCAAAAATTATATCAAAATCAAAATTTCTATTTTTCATTTTCAAACTGCCGTTAGGCAAAATTTGTATACCAATGATGTTTTTTTTCAAAAACTCATCGTCATAAATCATTCGAAATAAATCAAATAATTGTTGGCTATTTTGATTGTTAATTTCCCCCGAAATTACTGGAACTCTTGCTGTAAAATGTTCCGAAATTGGCATCGTATTTCCCTGATAGTCAATATATGATGAGCCACTTTCATTAAATAATCTTACAATTGGTATTTTCTGTTTTACAACAGCTTTTAGCACACCATCGATAGAGACAAATACCTGCGATTTCTCAATCATAGGCTGTTTATCGATGCTTTTTTCCAGCTTCAACAAATCTAAATTTTCTTTTTTAATGTTTATTACAGAATCTTTATAATCTATTAACATCTTATTAACCGTTTCTTGTTTTACGAAAAGGCTGTTTTCGCCAACAAAAATCACTTCAGATTTTGTTAATTTTCTGTTTTCATTTCTATTTGATGAGAAAGAAAATAAAAAAATTACAATTCCGAAAATTGCGATTAATCTAATATTTTGCCAATTGATGTTTTTCATAAACTATGCTATTTATTACCGCTAATTCGCTAATTTTTATTTGTAAACTGCCATCAGAATCCTGTTATCTGTCCAAAAGAGCTTCTTTAATCTTCGGAACTAATTCGCCAATATCGCCTGCGCCAATTGTGACAATTATTTTTTTATTTGATTTTAAAATTTCGTTTATTAATTCTGGTTTTTGAATTAATTTTACATTTTTATTACTCATTTTATTCATTAACCAAGTCGATGTTACGCCTTCCATCGGCAATTCTCGAGCTGGATAAATGTCTAATAAAATTACTTCATCGAATTGTGACAAACTTTTTGCAAAATCATCGGCAAAATCTTTGGTTCTACTGAATAAATGTGGTTGGAAAATTGCCAAAACTTCTTGGTTTGGATATAATTCTCGAACGGCTTGATTGACAGCGTTTATTTCGGTTGGATGATGCGCATAATCATCAATATAAACTAAGTTTTCGGTTTTTATTTGATAGGAGAATCTGCGTTTTATTCCTTTGAATGAAATTAATGATTTGGCGATGTCTTCGTTTGGGATGCCGAAAGTTTTTGCCATCGCCAAAGCCATTAATGCATTCATTAAATTGTGTTTTCCTGGCAATCCGAATTGTAAATTTTTGATTATTTCTGATGGCGTTTGTACATCAAAAACATAATTTGTGTTTTCTATTCGAACATTTATTGCGTCAAATGAACCATTTTCATTGACGGAACAAGTTACGCCTTCGATTTGTAAGTCATTTGTAATAAACAACTTAGATTTATCTTCGACCTTATCTGCAAATTCTACAAATGATGCTTCAATACTAGCCGAATCGCCATAAATATCTAAATGATCGGCATCCATTGATGTTATGCAAGCAATATTTGGATGCAAATGCAAGAATGATCTATCGAATTCATCGGCTTCGACAACGGTTATTGTTTTTCCGTTTCCTATTAAATTCGAGTTGTAATTTTCTACAATTCCGCCCAAGAACGAAGTTACATCAGCTCCAGCTTCATATAAAATATGACCTAAAATACTCGAAGTTGTTGTTTTTCCGTGCGTTCCAGCTACTGCGAAACAGAAAGTGTCTTTGGTAATGATTCCTAAAACTTCGGCACGTTTTTTTACTTCATAATTTCGTTCTAGAAAATAATTCCATTCAGAATGCGATTTTGGAACGGCTGGAGTAATAATTACTAATGTATTTTCTATAAAATAATCCTTCGGAATTAAATCGATATTATCTTCAAAATGAATTTCGATGCCAATTTGATTTAATTCTTTGGTCAGTTCGGTTTCGGTTTTGTCGTAACCAGCAACATTTTTGCCAATATTTTTAAAATACCGAGCCAAAGCACTCATTCCGATGCCACCAATGCCAATAAAATAGACGTTATGTATTTGGTTTAGGTTCATTTTAATATTCTCTATTTAATTCATTTTCAATATCTTCAATGCTTGGCAATGATGATTTCAGATTATCTGGCAATGATTTTGTAAATTCATATTCAGAAACTCCGATTGGCTGTGTATTATTTTTTAAAGCATATTCAGCAATAATTTTATTTTTATTTTCACAAAGTATTAATCCAATAGTTGGCTCATCGTTTTTGTGTTTTAATTTATCGTCAATGACAGAACAATAAAAATTCATTTTGCCTGCATATTCTGGTTTGAAATTACCTTTTTTTAGGTCGATAACGACAAAACATCTCATTTTTAAATGATAAAATAACAAATCGATACTAAAATCTTGGTCGCCAACCTCAAGAGGATATTGTCTACCGACGAATGCAAAACCAGTTCCGAGTTCTAATAAAAATTTTTGAATGTGTTTAACTAATTCGGTTTCTAATTCACGTTCGGTAAATTGTTCTCCAATTGTCAAGAAATCAAAAATGTATGGATCTTTTAATGTTTGTTTCACCAATTCTGATTGCAAATTTGGCAAACGCAATTCGAAATTATTTGTCAATGAACCTTTTCGTTCAAATGAGTTTGTTTTTATCATTGCACCCAAAACTTCTCGGCTCCAACCATTTTCGACAGTTTGTTGCATATACCAAAAACGAGTGTCAATATTTTTGATTTTTTCTATCAATAAAATATTGTGTCCCCAAGGAATTGAAAGCAACAATTGGATGTTTTCTAAATTTGCAACAGGCTGTTGCATAATTGTGTTTTCATTAATTTCTAATAGTGCAACAGGCTGTTGCACTATTGTATTTTCTTGATTATCAATATGTTGCAATAGTGCAACAGCCTGTTGCACTATTGCGTACTCTTTTGCAAACAAAAGCATATACTTCAAATTCCTTTCAGAAAAACCCTTTATTTCTGGGATATCTTTTCGAATGTCAATTGATAATTTTTGAATAACGTTAGTTCCCCAACCTTCATTCGCTTGACGGTTAAGAATTAGGTTTCCAATATCCCAATACATCGTAATCATTTGGGCGTTAGCAGCCAATGTGGCTTTGACTTGTGCCTCACGAATACGAATTTTGATTTCGGAAATTAGCGATATGTAAGTTGTTCCTGTCATTATAATAATTTAATTATCTCATCAACAATTAGTTTGGTTGCATTTGGCAAAGCCAATGATTTAATATTTTTACTTAATTCTTTTTGTTGGTTTTCATTTGATAATAATTCACTAAAAACCGATTCGAATTTTTCGTCTAATTCTGATTCTTTAAGCATTATTGCGCCATTTTTATCGACAATCGATTTTGCATTTTTGGTTTGATGGTCTTCGGCAACATTAGGCGATGGTATGAAAATTACTGGTTTGCCAACAATACACAATTCTGAAACTGATGATGCACCAGCTCTAGAAATTACAATATCTGCGGCGGCATAAACCAAATCCATTCGATCGATGAAAGCGAAAACAGTTGTAAGTTGTGAGTTGTTGGTTGTGAGTTCTTCCAATTTTGAATTGAATTTTTTGTAATCTTCAAAATATAATTTACCACATTGCCAAATTATTTGAATGTTTTTCGATTCTAAAAACTTTAATTCTTTTTCGATTAATTGATTGATTCTTCTTGAACCAAGACTTCCTCCAAGAATTAAAAGTGTTTTTTTGTTTTCGTCTAAATTGAAATGTTTAATTGCTTCCTTACGTTTTCCATCAATGTCAATTAAATCTTGACGGACTGGATTGCCCGTTAAAATCGTTTTATCTTTCGGAAAAAAGCTATCTAAATTTTCATAAGCTACACAAATTTTATTGGCTTTTTTGCTCAATAATTTATTTGTAATTCCTGGATAAGAATTTTGCTCTTGAATTA
>JAYVBR010000092.1:0-4139 GCA_043750395.1 Bacteroidota bacterium
TTGAACATAAAAAATGGATTAAAATCATTCCAAGAGATGCGTACACGTATCTTGATTATCATTTTTTTGATAAAAACGGAGTTGAAATTATGGATTAAATTATAAAAACCGCTTCTCGAAAGATTGGCGGTTTTTTGTGGGGTTTAGTGAAATAATTTGTAGCATAATATATTTGGTTTGATTTTATTTGGTTGTGGATTAGAAAGTTGTGGATTTGCATAATTTCGACATCATTTTTCATTTCGAAGATAGGAGAAATCTCAATAGTTGCTAAATTTATGTGATTTATCCTATCGTCAAAATGACAAATAGACGTTTTATTTCAATGAAATAAAGAATTTGAAATAACAACATTATTACAAAATATAACCTTTAATTTTATCTAAAATAATCTAATAACTTTTAGAAATATTAAAATCCTCTTCAAGATTATATTGCTATACATTTCGAATTTTATATATTTACGCAAAACAATTTCTTTGCAATGAATTCGCTACTTCTAGAACCTAGAAAAGCTCTTAATAAGGCTTTTTTGAAAATAAAACCAAACCGAATTAATATTGAGACCTTCAAAACCAATTTGAAAAAGGTTCTTGATGCTATAAACGAAAAAGAAACCGAAGAATTCCATAAAAATCTTGTAATAGAATTTTTAAAGAAAACCTATTACGACCCCAATTATTTTGTAAATACCAAAGGTCGAAACGACTTGGTCATTCATAACGGCAAAGATGCAAAATCGAATGTTGGTGTAATTATCGAAGCCAAATCGCCCAGCAATAAAACCGAAATGATTACAACGCAAAACCTAAACGGTAAAGCGTTGCAAGAATTGGTTTTGTATTATATGCGGGAACGAATTACGCACAAAAACACCGAATTAAAACATTTGGTTGTAACCAATATTTATGAATGGTTTGTGTTTGATGCGCATTTATTCAACTCATTATTTGCTGAAAATAAAAAATTTGTAAAAGATTTTATTGAATTCGAGAACGGAAGCTCATCATCTAAAAAAACCGATTTTTTCTATAAAGAAATTGCCGAACCTTTTATTGATGCGTTGCAACAAAACATAGAATTTGCTTATTTCGACATTCGAAAATTCGACAAACCGTTGCGCAATAATGACAAGGAAGACGATAAAACATTGGTTGCATTGTTCAAGTTAATTTCTCCAGAACATTTATTGAAACTTTCGTTTGCAAATGATAGCAATACGCTAGACAAGAATTTTTATGCCGAATTGCTTCATATTATTGGTTTAACCGAAATAAAAGATGGTGGCAAGAAAATAATAACACGCCACGAACCTAAAAACCGAAATTCGGGTTCGTTACTCGAAAATGCTATTACGCAACTCGAAAGCGTAGATGTAATTACGCACTTGAAAGATTCTAAAAAATATGGCGAAACGCTAGACGAAAAACTTTTTAATGTTGCGCTAGAATTATCGATAACTTGGGTCAACCGAATTTTGTTTTTGAAATTGCTCGAAGCACAACTAAAAACCTATCACAAAGGCGATGAAAGTTATTTGTTCTTGAACTCGAAATTCATAAAAGATTACGACGAACTCAACCGATTGTTTTTTCAGGTTTTGGCACAAAAACCCGAACTTCGAAACATTGATATTGCTACAATTTACGCCAAAGTTCCCTATTTGAACAGTTCGCTTTTCGAAGGAACAAGTCTAGAACGAGAAGCTTTTTTTATTAACTCTCTTGAAGATAATAAAACCTTAAATTTACTTTCGAACACGGTTATTACTGATAATAATGGAAAGAAAAAAACAGGAAATCTTAATTCATTAGAATATTTTCTATCGTTTCTAGATGCCTATAATTTCGCATCAGACGAAAACTTGAATATTCAAGAAGACAATAAAACGTTAATCAATGCATCGGTTCTTGGGTTGATTTTCGAGAAAATAAACGGTTACAAAGACGGCTCGTTTTTTACACCAAGTTTCATCACTATGTATATGTGCAGGGAAACAATTCGCCGTGCAGTAGTTCAAAAATTCAACGATATAAAAGGTTGGAACTGTAAAGAATTCTCTCAATTATACAACAAAATTGACGATATCAAGGAAGCCAATGACATCGTTAACAAGCTAAAAATATGTGATCCAGCAGTTGGTTCTGGACATTTTTTGGTATCGGCACTTAATGAGATTATTGCTATAAAAAACGATTTAAAAATTTTGCAAGACAAAAACGGCAAAAGAATCAAGGAATATAATTTTGAGGTAATCAATGACGAATTATTGATTACAGACGACGATATAAAATCGTTTCAATATGATCCAAAAAACAAAGACAGCCAACGCATTCAAGAAACGTTATTTCACGAAAAGCAAACCATTATCGAAAATTGTTTGTTTGGAGTTGACATTAATCCAAATTCCGTAAAAATATGTCAATTGCGCTTGTGGATTGAATTATTAAAAAACGCCTATTATCGCTCAAATACCAACGAACTCGAAACTTTACCAAACATTGACATCAACATAAAATGTGGCAATTCGTTAATTTCGAGATTTGCGCTCGATGCCGATTTAAAAAAAGCTTTAAAGCAGTCAAAATGGAATATCGATACTTATAAACTTGCAGTTACAACCTATCAAAATGCGGAAAGTAAAGAGCAGAAACGAGAAATGGAAAACCTAATTTTGATCATAAAACAAGATTTTGGCACTGAAATTAGATTAAATGACCCGTTAAAAAATAGGTTAGATAAACTTGCAAACGAACTTTATAACCGTTTTACAGGAGCCTTTTTATTCGAACCACCAACCGCTTATGGCGAGAGTGAAGAACAAATGAATAAAAAAATTAAGAATGCTAGAACTAATTTAGAGAAAGAAATAAGTGTTTTACGTACTAAAATTGATGATATTAAAAACAATAAAATTTATCAGAATTCATTTGAATGGAGATTCGAGTATCCTCAAATTTTAGATAATTATGGAAACTTTTAAGGTTTTGATGTTTTAATTGGAAATCCGCCATACATAAAAGAATATGAGGGGAAACATATTTTTGATGGATTGCGTGAAAATGAAGTTTATCAAGGAAAAATGGATATTTGGTATATGTTTCTTGCCAATGGAATCAAATTATTGAAGCCAAATGGCATTTTAAATTTTATTGCACCAAACAATTGGACGACTAATTCTGGAGCAAGCAAAACTAGAAATTTTGTTCTTGAAAATGCCAAAATATTGCAACTTGTAGATTTTGCAAATTTTATGGTTTTCGATTCTGCAAGTATTCAAACGATGATTATGGAATTTGTAAAAGAAAAATCTGACAATTATTCATTTGATTACAAACGAATTAAGATACAAAAACCCATTTTAGACGATGTTTATGATTTATTGAATAATGTAGAAAACGATACTAACGAAATATTAAAACCAATAGTTAATAAAAATAATTATTTAGACAAATCGTTAACTTTTACTAACGATATCAACGATTTGATTTTGAATAAAATAAAAGAAAAACAAAATTTTTATTTAGATGAGAAAGAAGTTGCAAATGGAATTCATCCACATCACGATTTTGTAAATAAAAAAATATCTGAAATTTCTAAAAATAAATTTCAAGTTGGCGATGGTGTTTTTGGTTTATCTCAATTAGAAAAAAATAGTTTAAACTTGCAAGAAAACGAGTTAGAGTTAATAAAACCATATTTTACAAGCGAACAATTTTCGAGATATTATGCGAATCCCGAGAATAATCTTTGGTTGATTTATACATCATCTAAATTTAAAAATGCTGATGCTATATTGCCCTATCCGAATTTAAAAATTCATTTGGACAAATTTCAAGAAATTATAACTTCTGACAATAAACCTTATGGATTGCACAGAACACGTGAAGAAAACTTTTTTAAGGGCGAGAAAATAATTGTTTTAAGAAAATGTGCAGGTAAGCCATCGTTTACTTATACTGATTTTGATACTTATGTTTCGGCTACTTTTTATGTAATTAAGACTAATAAATTAAACCAAAAATATCTTGTTGGTTTGTTAAATTCAAGATTAATTGAATTTTGGCTAAAAAATAAAGGAAAAATGCAAGGCAATAATTTTCAATTAGACAAAGAACCATTATTGAATATCCCGATTA
>JAYVBR010000093.1:0-4131 GCA_043750395.1 Bacteroidota bacterium
TTTTTTTATTAAATTTATTGAATTGCTACTTGGTGACTTTCGGTTACTCCGTCAACTGAAATTTTTAATATATAGATTCCTTTTAGTAATCCTATTACATCAACAGTTGCGGTATTATTGTTAATTAAAACATTTCTTTTGACTTCTCCCATCATATTATATAGTTCTGCATTTATAATTGAATTTGGATTGGGTTTTAAATCTTGTGTTTTTAATTCAATATTTATAATGTTGTTGGTTGGATTTGGATAGCTTCTAAAAAACGTATCATTTTGTGTGGTTGGTGCTGGTCGTCTTCTTGCACAATATGGTGGATCTGAATTTACTAAATAAGTTTCAGTAATGTTACTTACTATTGTACCACAAGGATTTGTAACTGTTAGTTGAAATGTTACTGTAAAATTTTCATAAACGTCAAATGAGACATTGTTACCCATTTGATTTATAAACATTTCATTTGGGTCAATTGCGCCACCTGTACCACTTACATATTCCCAAAGATAAGTTGCGCTAGGATCATTATATCTTGGACTTAATTGAAAATTACATTTATTATATCTTGTTACAGTATAGTTATTAGTTGGCAGACCAACCCATATATTACGTGTGAAATTTGAGGTGCCACAAGGACTGGTTATTGTTAAATTTAATGTTATAGAACCATTAAGAGCATTTACACGTGTTAATGTGACATTAGGTGTGTTTGCACCTGCCACACTAACTAGTGATCCATTATTTTGTACGACCGTCCAGTTGTAAATTGTTCCTGCCGCAGTTGGTAAGCTATAAGTTGCTGTCAAACATATTGTTTGAAAACCTGAAATTTGTGTTCCATTGCAAATATATGAACAATCGGTAGTAGTTTGTGGTGAAACAATATTAAGCTCATTTGCTAACCAATCTCCTGTTCTTGTGTCAAATGAAATATGTTGTTTGTTAGATACGTTCGGATTTGTATCAAATGATGTTGTGAAATTTGCAAAAGGTGTGCTTCTATTTCCAGTTGGAGGAATTGCACCAACATATCTCGATTTGTAATCGATATCATTTAGTTGCACATCTTTTTTCCCAACGTCTAATGCACTTGAAGTAGGAATAAAACCAAATCTGTCACGAATGTAAAGACCTGAAATGCTAACAGCACTTGTTATTTGGCTTGTGTTAAAAAAACCACCACCATAACTATCAAAAGGTAAAATTCCTGTTGGTTGATTTTTTTCTACATCGATGATATAAGTGGTTACTCTCGGACCAATCCAAAGAATTTTTTTGGAGTAAGAAACTTCGGCTTTATAAATTAAATTATTAGAACCATATGGAATCGATTTAGCTTGAAAATCCACATTAAATCTTGAATTACCTGGTATTAGCCCTAAACCAACTACGCCCCAAAAATCTATATCTACGAGGGTTGCAAATGCACCACCAATTGGAATAGCAACTAAACTTAATAAATCTTCAACGAAACTTAAACCTTTATCCCATTGAAAATTTAGTAAATGGTCTCCAGGATTAAAATTTTGACCATTGCCACATTCGCTACCGTTACTTATTGCAATGTTTTTACAATTTATTGGATAACCTTTATTTATTGAAGGATTAATGCCTTTATTCTTTAGTTCGTTGTAAAAATTTGTATGTTGTGCATTGTCAATTTCATAGTTAATGTTTGACCAGTTTGCTAAAAGTTGTTTTGATGCTGGCGCATCTAACAATGATAGATAATTAGAAACTTGTTGATTGCCCGTAAAAAGAGGTATAAAAACTTCGCCCGTTAAAACCAAAGGCAATGAACTTATATATTGTCTAGTAATATTGCGATATAAATATTGTGCGCTGATTGGAATATTTGCACCTTGTTGTGGCGCATCGTGAGAAATGAAAAGTCTGGTATCGTGAACCAAACCATTTTGTTCCATATCTGCAAGTGCATATCGTGCAATAACTCCACCCATACTCTGTCCTAAAACTACATTTTTCTCTGTACTTCCTGCATTTGCTTTTTGTTGATTGACCCAAGCAATTGCTGTCTCAAGTGCAAAGGCATTGCGTTGCAAAAAATCTACTCCGTTGGCCCAATCAACATAAATAATATCGTATTGTTTGTTTGAATCAAAAATTAAATTTCGAAGATTTACACTATTTGAATTTCGAACAAAATCTCTAAAATTATCATAATTATAAATACCGTTTGGGTTTTCTGGACTTAGAATAACACCAATATCAAAACCCTCGGCAACAATCAATGGTTTGTTAATAATACCATCACCATTGGTATCGATGGTTAGTTTAACTCTGCCAAAATCCCCGTTAAAAATTTTAGTTGCCGTAATGTTTTTGTCATACTTTTTATTAACTATCGGCGGTTGAATTGGTGCTGTAGCACTAATAACGGTATTGGAATTAAGTAACATCGGTCCACCATTTTCTGGAAAAGGAATTGTTGAAATGCCGTTTTTTAATTTTATTCTTGATTGATTGTACATTATTGTACCGTTGGTTAGCGTCAATTTATATTTCCAAATTTTGACTCCAACTGTTGTATAATTTACATTTTTAATTTGGTCAAATAACATAGGAACATAACCCAAACCATTTCCAAAGTCTATTTGAATATTTTGTACTTGGCTTTGATAATTTGAATAGAAAGTGTTAGAAGGAATTTTAACTTTCATTTTTAATCCTTCGTATAATTTTATTGCAGGTGTTATTGCAAAAGTTTGATACTCTTGATAAGGATTTTGCCAAATACCACTTACATATTTATCATAATATACGTCATTTACTACCGTTAATTTATTTGCAATCGATGCGTTTGGTTTGAACTGCGCATACTTGAAATATAAGCCCGCAAGAGAAACAATTCCCGCAGTGCGGTTGTTAGACCAACGGTTTTCGAATTCGGTTGGAGTTACAAAACCAGTTGGCACGCTTCGTATTCTGCTTGATAATAACGTATTATAAATTTGGGTTAAACTAACTTTATTTGAAAATGTACTGTCTGTCAAAACGCCATTAAAAGCAGGAACATTTGTAAATTCCATTCCAAAATTTAAAAGAATGCCGTGTGGCACTTTGGTTTTGTCAAGTGATGCAAATCGGGCAATCATTTGGGTTTTGAAAGTAGTGTTGATGTCTTGTTGCGCAAAATTAGTTAAAGACAATAAAAAACATAATAGCAGTAATGAAAAATTTTTCATATTTTTGTGGTATTAAATTAAACGATTTTTGAAAGGGTTGTTGATTTATGTTATGAAAGATTGTCCGCCTTGCGGATAGTCTTTCTTTTTTTATGGTTTACATAGGCAGTTTTTTTGTAATATTTTTAATTAATATTTCATATCGAACCGACCTTCACGAATTTCAACTTTAGTACCGTCACTATTTACAGCATCAAACCAAAAAGTGCCACTTAATATTACATTATTATAATCGTGATGGGTTATTTTTAACTCACCATTTACAGTAGATGTAGTTGAGTAGTAATTTGGGCTTGGACTGGCTTCAACATTAATTACAAATTCCCCAAATTTAGAATTCGCTCCATATTCTTTCAAAATATAGGTTTGACCAACGACAAGATTTGTATTTAAAATACCAATTAGCAGACCATTTAATTTTCCGTTCGTTTTATTGCCAATACCAATTGTTAAATCATTTTGATTTATATAGTTGCAAACCAAAGGTTGTAAACTACCACTATTTGGCAAAAAAGCTTGACCATTCACAAGGCAACCCGCCTTATTTGCACCAATTTGTGTGGCTGGGGGTAGCAGGGAAACTTGGGTAACTGGAACTGTTGTTTTGTCGTCTTTAGAGCAACAACTTAAAAATGTGCTAATTATTAATATTGAGATAAGGTTTTTCATATTGAATTTTTTTGTAAATATATAATAATCAATTGTGTAAATAAACTATTTTGTGTTATTAAATTATTTTTAAGCGGTTTTTTGAGTGGGTTGCCGACAACGTCTCGTGGCTTGGCGTCAGTTGGGGATTTGGTAAGCCAAATGTATAAATTAAAGACCGAACATCCAAGTACAAAACCAACTTTAAAGTTCGCCTAAAACCCCAATTGCGCCAAACCGCTGTTGGCAGTAGGTTTTTTTCTTTTTTATTGATTGATTTCTT
>JAYVBR010000094.1:0-4118 GCA_043750395.1 Bacteroidota bacterium
AATCTAAATTGTTAGTATGATTTTTACTTCTTTAAAATTAAAAATAACTACAAATGAAAATAAAATTATCAATAGTTTTAACAATTGTTATGTTTACAAACTTATTTAGTCAAAACACTGATTTTTATTATACCCTTAAAGGTAAAAAGATAAATTTGACTAAAATCTCGGGGAAACTTCTTGCTGAGTTTCCTAATGGACTTGCAAATCCCAATTCAAATATGCCTGGTCAAAAAGTTACCAGTAAAGCTTTTTTGGTTTCGCAGACTCAAAATTTAACAAATTATGCACAAGTTTCTTTTAGTTCTCCGACTTATCTAACCGATGACGGTCAAGAATTATTTTATCCAAGAGAAATCATTTTACAATTCAAAAAAAATATAAATACTTTAGAAAAAAATACTCTAATAAGTGCTAATAATTTAGTGTTATTGATGAAATCATTAACATTTGAAACTTATAAAGTAAATGGTGACGCATTGCAAATTTCAAAAACTATATTCCTAAGTAATATAGTTGAATATTGTACACCAAACTTTTTTGTTCAATTTCAAAGCACCAATTTTAATCCTCCAAATGACCCATACTACAACCAACAATGGTATTTGAATAATACTGGACAAGGGACAAATGATGGTAAAACAACAACAGTTAATGCTGATATTGATGCACCCGAAGCTTGGACTATCACAAAAGGAAATCCAAATATAATTGTAGCAGTGCTAGATACTGGAGTAACAAGCGACCATCCTGACTTACCAAATTCAAGACAAATTAGATTGAATGGCAGTAATTTTGCATATCAGGTTGATGGAACCAACGATCCTAATGATCCGTCACCAACGGTTTCTACAACAATTTTAAATACAAGTCATGGCAATGCTTGTGCTGGAATTATTGCGGCAACACAAGATAACGGAATTGGAGTTTCTGGAATTGCGCCATTATGTAAAATTATGCCAGTAAAAATACCCCTAGCCACAGCTGGTGCACAAGAATCAGATTATGCAGGTGCTATTGATTTTGCAGTTGCTAATGGTGCTGATATACTTTCTAACAGTTGGGGAAATAATTCTACATTACCTGATTCTTTACCTGCAATTGTCCTTGCAATAGAAAATGCTGTAAACAACAATAA
Source organism: Bacteroidota bacterium (assembly GCA_043750395.1). Classification (GTDB taxonomy): domain Bacteria; phylum Bacteroidota; class Bacteroidia; order Flavobacteriales; family Flavobacteriaceae; genus Flavobacterium. Next base: position 1,139 of record JAYVBR010000094.1, read on the forward strand.
AGTTGTAGTTTTTTCTGCTGGAAATAATGCAAATAGAATTTACGGCGAAAGAGGTTCTTGGGGGTATGTTGGTTTTCCTGCAAATGCTAATATTCCAAGTTTAATTGCCGTTGGTGCATCTGACAGAGATAATCTTGTAGCTAATTACAGCCCCAATGGTGCAGACCAAAATAGTGGTGTAACAAGTGGATTAAATTTAGATATGGTTGCTCCATCAGGAACAGCATCTAATTTGCAAATTGCTGGAGAAGCAGGGAATATTTGGACAATAGACATTCCAGGTAATGATTATGGTTATAACAAATGGAGAGATAGTTCCAGCGGTTTACCTGCGTTTGGTGAAAATTTACCTAATACAGGTTTAAACTTTTCAGATTATACAGGTCGAATGTCGGGTACATCTGCTGCTGCACCCCAAGTTGCCGCAGTTGCAGCACTCATAAAATCAATAAATCCCTGTTTAACGGTTTCACAAATTAAAACCATTTTGCAGCAATCGGCCGATAAAATTGGTCCTTACGATTATTTTATAGATCCTTCAATTCCTGGCATTTCTAAACAAATGGGTTTTGGAAAATTAAATGCGTTCGAAGCACTTCAAGTAGCACAACAATACAATGCCACTTCATTAGATTTAGTGATTAAAGATTCGTTTAACGATAACGGCAGCGAACCAAACACATCAACTGGTCAAGTTATGTGGAACAGTCAAGACATTTGGGTCAGGAACAATCAAGACGGTGGTTTAGAACATCAAAACCCTGAATATGGCCCAAATATTCCAAACTATGTTTATGTAAAGGTAACCAATAATAGCTGTTTCACTTCAACTGGAACCGAATTATTAAAAGTAAATTGGGCTAAAGCTGCTACTTCCTTACAATGGGATTATAATTGGAGCGGTGCTTACACAGAAATACCAGAACAAGGTGCAAGCCCAGTTCCGATGGGTTTGCCTATTGGAACGGTAACGATACCAGTTTTGAATCCTGGTCAAGAAATTACTTTAAGTATTCCTTGGAACAATATACCCGATCCTAATAATTACATTTGGATAAATCCAGAACCTTGGCATTTCTGCTTGTTAGCAAGAATAGAAGCAGTAAATGATCCTATGACAGTTGCAGAAACAACCGATTTGTACACCAATGTTTACAACAACAATAATATTGGTTGGCGAAATTTGACAATTGTCGGTGTTGTCCAAAATATCACTAATGGTGGCGATGGAAACATAGGCGGTGTGATTCAAGTTGGAAATCCTTATAATGAGCCTCATGCTTTTTACCTAGAACTTGTAAAGGAAGACTTAGAAACAGGCAAACCAATTTATGACGAAGCCGAAGTTAGCATTAAAATGGATCAAAAATTATACAATGCTTGGGTTCGTGGTGGCAAGTTGGCTCAAAAAGTTGATAATACTCTTGACGATAAGAAAAAAATAGTCAATGACAATCATGTACTTTTGAATAATATTTTATTCAACCCAAACGAACAAGGTACACTAAATTTAACATTTAATTTTTTGACCAAAGAAATTACAGATAAAACTCATTTTAGATACAATGTTATTCAAAAAGATGCAGTAACTCATAAAATTATTGGCGGAGAAACTTACGAAATTAAAAAACAAGCAAGGACTAAATTTTTGGCGGACGCTGGTGGTGATAAAGAAATTAATATTAATGAAACTGTCACTTTTAATGCTTTACAAATCAATGAACCCGCAATGTATAATTGGTACGATATTGATGGGAATTTAATTTTTCAAGGCAAAGATTTGACTGTTTTTGCCGATGTTGCAAAAAAGTATAAACTAGAAGTAATTGCAACTCTAGATGGTTTCAAAGATTACACAACAGTCGAAGTTCGCCTTAAATCAAACACTTTAGGCGTAATTGCACCAAATCCTGCCAGTAATAATGTAACCATCGATTACAAAATTAATGAAACTGGTTCAGCCTACTTGATGATTCTTGGAGGTTACGGCACTACAAGTACCAGTAACAATTATATTCTCGATTTAAATAGCATTCAAAAAACAATCGATATTTCAGATTACAACAATGGTTTTTACACGGTTGTTCTTGTTTGTAATGGAAAAATTGTAGATGCAAAAACTTTAATTAAACAATAAAAAAAGTAATATGAAAAATTTATTTAAAATGCTGTCATTATTATTGCTACTTTATTGTAAAAATGTAAATGCACAACAATATGTATATAATAGTGTACAAGGTTCACAGTTTACATATTTACAAGTTAACACAAACAGCCACAAATTTACCTTTGTTACTTATATTCTTGACTATCATTTACCAGTTTTACGAACTTCAGAAATTTTGATTGTTGGCGATACTTTGGAAGTAAAAATGTTTTATGATATTACAGCACTGGTATTTAATATTGGCAATCTCGATTCTTATAGCAATGATGTTTTTTATAATCAAATTATTCCACAAAATGTAAGTGTTATAAAAATGTCGACCAATGTTATTATGAAAGCGGATAATCCACCATATAATCCAATTACAATAAATGACGTTTATACAAAAATCATTAATTTAAATAGTTTATCAAATCATCAAAATAGTTTTGAAAATTCAAGTATAAAAGTTTTTCCTAATCCAACAACTAATTTAATTAATATCGATTTTGGAAATATTCAAGAAAATAGTTTAATTAATATGAAAAATATTTTGGGTCAGACAATTTTGACTAAAAAAATATTTAATGTTGATAAAACAAATCTAGAAATCAATGAACCAAACGGAGTTTATTTAATTGAAGTAATTAATGATAAATTAGAAAAACAAGTTTTCAAAATTGTCAAGAATTAGAAATACTGATAAATGTAAAAATTAAAAAAAGCGTTTTCATAAATTGAAAACGCTTTCTTAATTTAAATTATACGTAAATGCATTACCCCTTCAAAACTGCTTCTCGAACTTTTTTAAACAAATTACTCGAATAAACGAAA
>JAYVBR010000095.1:0-4117 GCA_043750395.1 Bacteroidota bacterium
CCAATTGCGCCAAACCGCTGTTGTAAGCAGTTTTATTTTGTTTCGTAGTTATACTTTCCTTGTTCATATTTATCTAATTCGGCGTTATTCTTTCCAAACAATATTTTTGAAAAGTGTCTATTTCGGATAACTTCTTTTTTCTCAATAAATCAGTTAACAAATAATAAACAAAAGGATGCTTTAAATCCTCTAACTTTAGTTTTGAATATCGTTTTCTTGATTTTGGATATTGCTTCCAAAAACTTTTATAATCATCATAAATTTTGTCCGTTACTTTCTCAATTATTTCGGTCAAAAGTTCTTTTGGAATTTCATTATTTGAAACTACATTATAATACTGTTCAATTTCAAAGTGGAAACTTTTTTTAGGTTCTATTCTATTTTCAGTTCTCCAGAACATCATTTCTATCATTTGTTAAGATTGAATCCAGCATCAATAATTTTTACAGTATCTTTTTCTTCTTCTGAAAAGTCAACGGTAATCTTTGTCGGGTCAATGTTTGAATAATTGATAATATAATATTTACCAATTCTTTGGTCGCAATCTTCTGGACATGTTCCATAATCTTTTTTGAATAATTTTCCATTAACATAGTATTCAAAGTAACTTGCTGAAGTTTTTGGAGATCTTTTACACTTAACAAATTGACAAATTGTAGTTTTTCTGTTTTCGGCGATTTCTTTTTTATAGAAATAACCTTTTACAAACAGAGATATTACAATTAGAACAATTATTAAAAGCACAATTTTACTTATAGTTTCTTTCATTGTAGTTGGTTTCTAAAAATTGCTTACAACGTCTCGTGGCTTGCAGAAGTTGGGGATTTGGTTAGCCCGAACTTTCAGTAAATCACTGAACACAAAAGTACACAACAATGTGTAAATTCAAGACCAAAACCCCAATTTTTGCAAACCGCTGTTGTGTGTAGTTATTTCATCCTTTTCTTTATATTATTAATCCAATTTAAACTTTCAATGTCAGAGTAAAAATTTTGTTTTGATATTTCAGTATACTTTTTTGCAAATCTTACTTTATTGAACCCTTCATTTCCATCAAAAAAATCTTTAATACTTTTCTTTTCACTTGTCTTTAAATCTAAAAATTCACTTGAATTTTTTGCAGTTTCGATTAAACTATTATTTTGTAATATTGTTTTAATTTTATTGTCTTCTTCTGAAAATTCCATCAAGGTTTGATAATACATAATAGGATTTAAACAATCTTCTATTTCAGTTGGTGGATTCATCAAATTGCTGTTTACATCAATTAAAACTGTTCCTTCATCTTTATTTAATAATCTTTCAAAAAATAAGTTTTTATTAAGTTCATATGGAACTTCAACTTTTTCGGTGTCTGTGTCAATTAAGCAAAATACTTTACCTTTTATTGTGTAATCTGGATCTTTTATTGGTGATAAAAGATACATATATATTTTTTTAACTTCCTTAAAACTTCCTAATGGTAATACTCTTAAATTGTTATTTTTGATTTGATCTTTGAACATTTCTGTGAAATAGATTTTTTCGGACAATCCTTCACAAATTATCCAATTATAGTTATTTTCTTGTAGTAAAGAAAATATAATGGATTGTACTAAATCGTTATAACTCTTGATATTGTAATCTACTGGTAGTTGTCCTTTTATTTTTTTTCTTGATTGAGTTATAGTTTCACGATAATTATAGAGATTAAAATAATCTATCGAAATTTCATTTTTATTGTTTTTCCGTATAGACGTAGCACTTCCGTTAGTAACAACTGGAAGATAACCGTACCAATGTGTTGAAATGATTATCTGATGATTTTGCTTACTAATCTTAATAAGTTTTTCAAATTGTCCGTAACAACTTGAGATATGTAAAGATGCTTCTGGTTCATCTATAGCCAAAATAATATTACTATCTCGGTCGTTATTTTTTAACAAAAAAGAATAAGCGACATCGATTAGAGCTTTTCTTTTCTCTCCTGAACTTAATTCACTTACTGGAATTCTTTTTGTATCATTTTCAGATTTTCTATTTAATACTTTAATAGAAAAATAAGCTTCAATGATTTTTGACACTAAGTCGGGCATTGTAAGACTGTTTTTAAAATGACCCTTATATTCATAAATTTCCAAAACACCTTCAATATCTTTTACAAAATTATCTAAATCTTTATTTATTTGTTTAAGAGTTTGTGGCTTGATAGCTTTTTCAATTTCTGATTGAATATTTCTATCCATTAATTTTTGCATATCTTGTGTTTCCAGTTTTGTGTAAGTATTAACATCTGTTTCTACTGGAATATAAATGTATGAATAGTGAGAAATTATATAATCGTAAAAGCCTTTAAAGTATTTTTGTAATTCATCTTCGCTATGCTGAATTGCTGGATTTTCATTTATAAAATTTAAGTAATTATGATATGAGCCAAAATAGATACCGCTTTCGTTGTATTTTTTTCCTATGATTAGTAGTAAATATTCTTCATTGTTGTAAACTGCCTTTAATTCCTCTCGATGATCATAAAATTCGTCTAACGATTTAGTTTTCGTCTTATATTTTGTATTCCAAAGGAAATTGGAAAGTTTCACTGCTTTTTCAAAATTTTCTGCGTCTTCCCTTTTGCTTTTTTTTAAAACATCTTTTTTTATTAAAAATACTGGCGCAATAAATGGAATATTTGCACCACCAAGTCCACCCTCATTTTTTGCTTCGTTATTTATTGGCCATTCTTGGTTATTTTTCTTGTTAATTGCAAAATCCAAAGCCTCTAATACAGAGCTTTTGCCTACACCATTTTCTCCTATTAGACTTGAAAATCCATTTCCTTCAGATATTGGTATAAAACTTATTCCTTTATAAATTTTAAAATGTCTTAAGAATAGAGATGTAATCATTTTTTAGTTTTATTTAGTTAAAATCTAGTTTTTTCCACGATTTTTTTTGATAATTACACACAACGTCTCGTGGCTTGGCGTCAGTTGGGGATTTGGTTAGCCAAATGTATCGATTTAAGACCAAACTATCAAGTACAAAACCAACTTAAAAGTTTGCCTAAAACCCCAATTGCGCCAAACCGCTGTTGGCAGAAGTCTATTTTTCTATTTCCTTTATGAATCGTTGAATTAATTCTTTTTTCTCTTTCTGTTTTTCGTAATCAAAATCAATCTTTTCTAATTGTGCAATTATTTGATTGACTTCATCGGTATTTTTTTTATGCTTTAGGCGATTAATAAAACCATCTGCAATCCACAAATTATCTTCTTTGAGTTCTTTTAAACTTTTTAGCAAGTAATCTTCAATTTCTTTTTCATTTCCTACATAGACTAAATCAACAAGTCCAAAATCAACATATTCTGATCTTGTAGAATAAAGTAATGCTTTTTTGAGTCTGTTTTTTTGTTGTACGCTTAATAAACTTTTAAAATCAATTTTTGAATCTTGTGAATAAAATGACATAAAATCACTTTCCGGACTTAATTCAAAAGTACCTTCCCATCGAGTTATTTCATTTTCTGAGCACTTTACAAGCCATTCTTTTGTTTCTGTAAATTGTTGTTCTTTATTTGCTATTTTTAAAATATCTTGGATCTCAAAAATTCTAATTTTATAAATTTCAATTTCATCTTTTTTTAAGGTTTTTGCTCCATAATTCAATGCATAAGTTGAGTATTCGCCTTTATATTTTTTTAAAAATGATATCACAAATGTTTTTTCATAATACATTGCAGGCGCAGGACAAATCATATTTGGATTAAATTCTAATTCAAGAGTGTCTTGCTTAATTTTACCTTGTATTTGTTCGATAATTGCTACTCTTGCAATTTTACTTCCTCTTTCGGATTTTTTTGTTTTTTTATCAAATGTTGATACTACATAACCAATAATTATGTTTTCACTTTCAATTACCAATTGTCTCAAAGGTCTAGGTGATATAGGATAATTTGTAGCAAATAAACTATTTGAGAATACAAATATGATAAATAAAATTAGTTTTAGTTTCTTCATTTTTTTTAGATTACTGCCAACGTCTCGTGGCTTGGCGTCAGTTGGGGATTTGGTTAGCCAAATGTATAAATTAAAGACCGAACTTCCAAGTACAAAACCAACTTTAAAGTTTGCCTAAAACCCC
>JAYVBR010000096.1:0-4098 GCA_043750395.1 Bacteroidota bacterium
CCTGCGCCATCATTTCTATGCAATTCACTTGCTGGTCCAGAACATTTTGAAATAAACATATCTTGGTCACCATCGTTGTCATAATCTGTCCAAAGCGAGGCATAATTCCCACCCGTTGACATAACACCCAAAGAATATGCACCTGGAGTAACACCAGATTGATTGTAGGTTAAATTGCCAAGTCCGTCATTCATATAATATACATTTGGAGCTATATCGTGGCACGCAAATGCGTCAAGATTTCCGTCATTATTAATATCTATAAAATTGGTTCTTTGACAAAAAATGTATTGTCCAGGATTTAATGCTGTATAACCTGTTCCTGTACTATTTGATGTTAAGAACGAAGCCCCATTTCCATTTCCAATCATCAAATCGTTAAATCCGTCTTTATTTAAATCTCCAGCTGCAAGACTCCAATTGGGTAGTAAAGTTCCAGAATTCGGGAAAGTATTTATTGTAAATGGTGCATTAGTATTTTGATAATGAATTTTTATTTGGTTGTTATTTACCCCAACAATATCGTCTTTAAAGTCATTATTCATATCTACGACACAAATATTGTAATTACTATCGATTGTTGGAATTATTTCAGTATTGTACCTCACTGGAAATACAACTGGACTTTCAGAAAGTTCAAATGTAAAACCATTGTCATTTATTAAATTTTCCCATAAAATATAATAGGTTTCTCCTGCTGTAACGGCAAATGATTTTTTTGACAATAATGAAGTGTTATCAACGTTACAAGCGAGTATTCCTGAATCATCATCAGTTTTATAACAAACAAGTGCATTTGGACAACTACCTTTGTAAACAATTAACTTAGTATTTTTACATAGATTTGTTGATAAATCAGATGATAAAGTCACTATAAAATCAGATGTTGGTGTGTAAGAATACCATTTGGCTTTCGCTTCTGAAGAACAAATTGAAGTAACGTTTGGAGCATTTATAACTGGAATTGTTGTTAAACCGGCATTTAGTGGTGCTGCAATTTGACAAGGAAAACCATTTTCGGTCAATTCGAAATCGAAACCTGTGTTACTCCACTTGTTGTCCCAAACTATATAATAGGTTATTCCTTGAACCACGCTAAAGGTTTTCTTAGATAGATTCGAATTTGTATTTCCAGCATTACAAGCTAATTCTCCTGAATTATCATCGCTTGTGATACATTGCAAAAGACTAGTGCAATTGCCTGTGTAAACACTAAAATTGGTATCTTTACAGATATTAGCATTTAAATCTGACGAAACTGTTACTCTATAATTTTGTGTTGGTATATATTTATACCATTTTGCTAATGTTGCATTCGAACATGAAGTATTTAGGTTTGGGTCGTTTATTTCTGGAACTGTTGTTATTCCAGCATTTATTAAGGTTGAGGTTGAACAAGGAGACGGAACGATTGTTTGCTCTATCAATTGAAAATCAAAATTCGTTACGGGCCATCGATTAGTCCAAGCTATATAATAAGATGTTCCTGCGGTCGCATCAAATGAAATTTTTGATAAATAACTTTCGGTGTTAGCACCTGAATTACAAACAATTATTCCTGAATCATCATCACTCAAAAAACAAGTTAGTGCTTCGCAATTACCTCTATAAATATTAAAGTAGGTGTCTTTACAGATATTCGTAGCTAAATCAGAGGTTATTGTTACCCTTTTATCGACTGTTGGAGTGTATACATACCATTCGGCTTTGTCTCCAAAAGTACAAGTTGTTGTAATATTTGTACCATCAATTATCGAAACTGTGTTTGTTCCAACTCCAATTGGTAATGCGGTACTGCAAGTATTTTGTGCTTTTGAATTTAAAAAACTAATTAAAGTAAATACTATAATTAAAAGTTGAGAAAAATTTGGTTTGTTTGTTGTCATTTTATTTTTTTTAAATTATCTGCAGGCACTTAGTGAATTTATCCATTGCTTCATTAGTTCAACTCCTTCTGTGTGAATAATTGTTCTACCATGAAGTGGCATTCTATAGGTTTCGTCATTTGTATTTATTCGATAATATAACATTGACTCATTAATGCTTTTAGCTTTCACAATTTTAGGATAGTTCGATAATGGAAGTCCTTGAACATCTTGAGTATTTACACAAACTCCCATATTAGTTTGACCAACACCATCAGTAAGTCCAGTTTGACTATATGCAAATCTCATTGGTCGATAATAACACAATTGATCAACTTGATGGCAATGCGCACAATTAATGTCAACATATGACCTGGCACGTTGGTCCAAAGATTTTGTAACATCTTTGTAATTTACAGTTGAATTTGCTAGACTTGGCAAATTAAAATTAGCACTCAAATTCCCTAATTCTATCCATTTAGTTAGCTGATTTTTGGTTTCTAAACTGTAAGTATGGTTTGTATTTAAATTTTGTGGTTTTATGCCAATTGGAATATAAGAAACTAAACCGCCTGGAGTTGTTTTATGGCAAGCATTACATTGCGCTTGGTTAGGAATTTTATAATTGGCATTTTTAACTATATTATTTTCATCTTTCCAGGAAATTGGTTTGGTACTTCCGCTCAAATCAAGAAATGCTTCTGTTTGACTTTCATTCCAAACATATTCTGCGAAAATCCAACCAGTAGATTTTCTAATCATTAAACGTGTTTCTAAAATTTTAGTAACATTGTCTGGTTGTACATTATCATAATAAAAAGTTTTTATTAAAACTGATCCAACTGGCAATTCTAAAACTTTATCATCACCGTTGTATGTTGCTTTGGTGTTAGCTGGCATCCACACAAAACGCTTTTTCTTTGCATAATCTGTAAATAATGAACTTGCTGGTTCATAAGGAGTTACATTTAGCGCAGGATTTTGGTTTTTCATTGCACCAATAAAAAATTTATATTCGGATAATTTTTGTAATGGTTCCAGATCTATATTGACAACCGTAATTGGCATTGTATTTATAGTCACATTTGCTGGATTCGAAACATTGTTTTGGGCATCTTTTACGGTATAAGATATTTTGATTGGATTGCCTAAAAAATTTGATTTTGAATTAAAAGTAATTGCTCCAGAAACTGGATTTACATTCCAAGTTCCTTGATTTACAACTATTAATTGATCTAAAGTTCCATTGTTGTCAGTATCTGTACCATTTGAAATACTTACTGAATTAGGTATAATCGAATCTCCTGATTTATCATTGTTCAAAACAGGAATTTCAATTGCATTTTCAAGTGTGCTACTTACAATATCGTCTGTTGCAATCGGTATATAATCTTGCTCTTCATCGTCTTTTGAGCAAGAAATAAAAATAGTTAAAGCAAACAATAAAAGAAAACTTAAAACAAAAAGATAGTATTTTTTCATAATTTTAAATTTAAACTTAGCGAATATAATCAAAAAATATTAAATTCTATTTTTTTTTATAACTATTTAGTTGTTAAATTTTTAAATATAAAAAACACACAAGTTTTGTAAGTAAAAAATCCCATTTCAAAATTTTGAAATGGGATTTAAAATAAAAATATTATATTATTAAATTAATTACTCTCGTTCAATGACCAATCAAATTTTGTAAAAGAAATTTGTAGTTTGTTGTCTAATTTTTTATCTAAGAAAATATTTAAAAAATCTATTTGATTAAAATATTGAGTTACAAAATCAGATTTGTGTAATTGAAAAACAGTTGGAATTTCAACGGAATTAGAATCTTTATTGAATTTTATTGAACCAGGTTTATTGATTGCAGTTTTTAATTGATAAGATATTTGATAGTTTACGGTTTCTGGTAAATAAGCTGAATTTAATAATTTTGGACCACCATTTGAACCATTTGCAAGAACAAAATGAGTTCCTGGATCTTTAATCAAATCTTTTAGAATAATTTCAATTTCGTTTAATGTGAATTCACCATTTGCTATTGTTAATTTTTTGTCAAAAAAATCATTTACAAAATTTACCGACTTTAAAGGATAATTATTTATTATGTTTTTAATAATCAATAAATTATAGGAATTTATCCAAAAAGCAATTTTTGTATCTTTTTCCTCGGAGTCAATTTTAATTTTGGTAACATTATCAAGAATATAAATTAATTCGCCTGGACTTTTTTTAAGTT
>JAYVBR010000097.1:0-9501 GCA_043750395.1 Bacteroidota bacterium
AAAATCCCAAAGTCAGAATTGATTTTGGGATTTTTTATTTTGGAATTATTAATTCGTAAAAAATATTATTTCACACGATAAAAAACATCATCAACCTCGATATCCAATTCAGGAAAAAGTTGACTTTTTATTTTCATACCTTCAATAAATGGTTTAGAACCAATATATTCATCGTTTTTTAATGAATAAATCAAAATCATTCTGTCTTGCGGATCTACCAACCAATATTCTTTGACACCAGCTTCTAAATACAGATTAAATTTAGTTTCAACATCGTGTTTGCGGTTTTTAGGCGAAATAATTTCGACCATTAAGTCGGGAACACCAAAACAACAATTGTCGTCAATTTTACTTTCATCACAAATAACGCACAAGTCTGGTTGAACAACTGTAGTATCTTTTTTTGCTGATTTTACAGGTAATTTGACATCAAATGGTGCAGCAAAAACCCTACAAGGTTTTCTTCTGAAGTTTTGTGCAAAGCAATCAGTTAGATTAAACGAAACACTTTGATGATTTGAACTTGGTGCAGGACTCATTTTCAAGATAAATCCTTTTATAAGTTCAACTCGTTCAGAAAATTGCCAAAGCAAATAATCAGAATAAGTATAAGTTTTGGTTAAATCTAAATCCGAAAAATTGGTTACTATGGTTGACATAAAAATTTTATTTATACAAATTTATAAAAAAAAATCTACAACCGTTTCTGTTCTTCGGTTTTTTCTTTTACAGATTTATTATTTAATTTTTGGTTTCCAATGTTGTATTTCAAGTTAATTCTAAAACTTTGCGTATCACGATAATCTAAAAAATAATTATTCTGATTGGCATAATTTGTCGAAACTTTTTGTCTTTCACCTTGATAAATATCAGAAATTAACAAAGCAATCGAAAACTTATCATCAAATAATTTCTTGACTAAACCAATTTGTAAACTTGAGCTTTCAGAAATATCAAATGTTCCTTGAACCGATGGCGAATTATACGAAAAATTAATTTCGCCACTAAAACTTTTGCTTTTATTGAAATTAAATTGCTGATTTACTGATGAATTAAAACCAAAAACATTGTTTTTATAGATCTGGTTATCAATGCCTTGAAAAGTATCTTCAGTAAACATAAAAGTGGTATTCAAGCCAATTGTCCACCAAGTTTTTGGGTTCAAGTTGCAACTAAAATCCAGTCCAAATGCTTCATCTTTTTCGATATTTGTAAAATTATAAACCAAAGTATTCGTTGCAACATCTTGAAACGAAATTTCGATTGATGGATTTTGTTCATTTCGATAATACAAATCAAAATTAAATTTACTTTTCAAAGTGTAAAGCAAACTTATGTTGTGAGATATGGTTGGTTTCAAATTTGCATTTCCAACAAAATAAGAAAATTTATTGTAATAAGATTTCGATGGATTCAACCAACTGTAATTGGGTCTCGAAATGCGTTTTCCATAAGAAATTCCGATTTGGTTATCAGTATTAGGTTTGTACATCGCATACAAAGTTGGAAAAAACTTCAAGTAGTCTTGAATTTTTTCTTCTTTTGGATTGATTGATATTCCTTTCAAATCTGTAAATTCTGATCGCAAACCAGCTTGAAATTCCCATTTCGAAATTTCTATTGAATAACTAGTATAACCAGCCAAAATAGTTTCGTCATAATTAAAATCATTGCTTTTATTGGGTTTGTTGACCAATAAATTCGATTCGAGTTCCTGAAAAATCAAATTACTTTTGGCATTTACATTTCCGAATTTCAAACCAGCTTCGAAAGTAGATTTGTCTTTTTCTGAACGAAAATCGATTTGTGACGAAAATAAATTAATAAATTGTTTGTTGTCACTCACAAATCGCTCAGAGAATTCAGGATTTCCAGCAAAATTAAATTTTGTATCAACATCTTGTTTTTCGAAATAATTATAATTGGTATAATCTGATGAAAAAGTTAATGATTTTTTGTCCTTGAATTTATGTTCAAATGTCAAATTGTAACTCGAGTTTTTTTGTGGTGTTTGTCGATTATTAAAAGTTGTATAATTAGAAATTTTTTCATTATTTTCATTAAAAATATTAGTTGGAACTTCATATTGTGCAATATTTTTAGGAGAAATAAAACCATCAGTTCCAATAGAAATGGTGTTTAAACTATCAATTTCATAATCAACATTTACTCGATAAGTGTTTTGCGAAAGCGATTTATTTTTGCGGTTCAAAATACTTTTCCAAGTTTGTTTTTGTTCTTCATAAACCACAACATCTTCGCCAAAACGAATGTATGTTCCAGTTCCAAAGCTATAATTTCCAAAAAAAGATAATTTTTTTGACTTATAAAATTGCGAAGTACTTGTTACAAATTTTGGATAAGTCGATTGTACACAACTCGTTCTAACAGAAGATTTGTAACCTAATTTTAATTTTTTTTTGAGTTTAATATTCAAAACTGCACTTCCTTGAGCATCATATTTTGCTGGCGGATTTGTAATTACCTCGATTGATTTGACATCGTCGCCATTGGTCGATTCTAACAAGTTTTTGAGTTCTTCGCCAGCCAAATAAATTTTCTTATCGTTGATTGTTACCAAAATTGCATTGCTTCCACGAATAGAAATATCACTTCCAGAAACCAAAACTTCGGGTGTTTTTTTGATGATTTCCCAAGCGTTATTGGTTGCTAAAATCGTGTTTTCGACATTAAATTCCAGTCTATCGATTTTGCGTTTTATGGTTGGAGTTTTTGTCTGAATAACAACTTCGTCTAATTCATTTGAAATTTCTTTTAAAATAATTTCTTTGTTTAACATATCATTTTCGAGATTCAAAACATCAGAAAATTCTTGAAAACCATTTGCAATAATAGATAAATTGTATTTTCCTGATTTGATATTTTCTATTTCAAAAAAACCTTTTTCGTTTGATACAAAATTATAAGTTTTCAAACTATCAACTTGATTTGAAATAGTAATTTTTGCATTCGATACAACTTCTTTTTTTGAATTGAAAACCAATCCTGAGAATTTTATATTTTGCGAGAAACTGTAATTTGACATTAAAACCAAAACGATTATTAGATTTTTACTCATTCGTTTTATTTTATTTTTTTTGTATTCGCGAATCTTCGATTTCATAGTTTTTTATTTGATGCAAATCTTAATAAACATTTTCTAGATTTGAGTTAATGCTGGGTTAATGCAAGGTTAATGGCTAAATTGTTCAATTTAAATAATTTACGATTATATATATTAGATTGTTAAAAAAATGTATTACTTTTGCAAAAAATTTAAAAAATCTAAAATGAAAAAAATTATCTTGTTTTTTAGTGTTATTTTGTTATCGATTGTATCTTGTTCAACAAATGAAGACCCAATAGTTACTCCAGATCCAGAGATTATAAATCCTGATTCTGTAATTCCAACATCTTTTATTCTACCAAAAAAAATTATAAATCTAACTGATAATGTTGTTAAATCAACAGCAAACATTATTTACAATGGCAATAAAATTATTGAAGGAACAACAGTAAAAAGTAATGGCACAACTAAAGATGTTTTTACTTACACTGGCGACTTAATAACTAAAATTGAAGTAATAAGTGGTGGAGTTATAAAATATTCAAATGAATTTCAATATGATAGTAATACTAGATTAAGCGTAGAATTATCAGATGATGAATTTTTTGAAAATAGTGTTGCAGTTAGACGTAAAACAAAAAAAGTTTTCACATATAACCCTGATGGAACAGTTTTAGAAACGAATTTTAAATTGGTTAACTCAATTTATGAAAATACTGGTACGACAAGTGTTTATACATTAGCAAATGGTAATGAAATAAAAAAAGTAACAAATGGTTCTTATTCCTATCCATCAGGAATTAATGGTGAGATTTCAACAACCAACACCATCACAACTGTTGTTAAAGAATACGACACCAAAATAAATCCTTTAAAAAATATTTTAGGTTTTGAAAAATTGACTTTAACATCTAGATATTCTGTTAATAATATTTTAAAAAGGACTAACTCATCAACAAGTACTACAAATAATATTGCAAATCCTATAATGCCCGCCAACGTAGCGAATTTTAATTTAATTTATAATACTAATAACTATTTATCAGAAAGAAAGTCTACATCAACTAATACATCAACTATTAACGGAGTTACAACTACAACTACAAGCAACAATTCTGAACAATATTTCTACGAATAAAACATTTTATATTATTTTAAGAATAACCCATTGAAATTATCTTCAATGGGTTTTTTATTTAGGTTAACGCAAGGTTAATGCCAATAAAAATAAACTTTAAAACATAAAAACTTGTATTTTCGCATTATGAATAAAAATAAATTCTTAATATTTGGTAGCGTTTTTGCAGTTTTGGCATTGCTTGTCATTCAGTGTTATTTCATTTTTAATACCTATAAATTAAAAGAACGTGAAATAAAATTCGAAGTAAAAACAACTTTAGAACGACTCGATGGGCGAGAACAACATGAAAAAAGAGATTTGAAAGACGATCGTGAACAAGAAATTTTAATAGCATTCGAAAATAAAAAAACTACCAAAAAACAGTTTATTGATGCCTTGCAACTTTTGGAATCGAATTACGCTAAAACAGCAATGCAATTTATTGAAGATAAATTCAAATCTACAAATTACGAAGTTGGTTTTTCTAAAAACATTTTGTCGATAATCACTATCAATAACGGAATTAAAACCAATTTAATTAATGAAAAAATTGAATTGTATAGATCCAAAAATGTTTTAAACTTCAAGGATTTATTATCCAAAACGAGTTGGCACACATCGACTGAAAGTACTACAAGTCCAGAAAATATAAAAAGACAATACGAATATGAAGTTCAAAAAACATACAATTACAGCATCAATAATCTTCAAGAATTGGTGCTATCGCAAATGATTGGTTTGTTAACAATTTCTGTTTTATTGATGGTTTTCTTGATTTATCTTTTGTATTATATGATAAAAAAACTCGGTCAATTGAACAAAATCGCTACAACTCCACGGGATTTTATCAATAATATAACACACGAATTTAAAACACCATTGGCAACCTTGAGTATTGCAACCAAAACCTTGAATAATAATTTTTTAGATAAAGAAGTTACAAAAAATACAATCGAAATTATTGAAAGACAAAACGTTAGATTGCAAAAAATTTTCAATCAAGTTAATTTCAATTCGGTTTTAAATAATGTTGAAAACATTAAAATCGAGCAAAACATAAACCAAGAGTTCATTGAAAATTGCGTTAATGACTTTAAAATTGCCAATCCAGCAATCGAAATACTATCTGAAATAAATTCTGAAATCGATTTGCAAATGAGTAAATTTCATTTTAACACAATTATTTCAAATCTATTAGAAAATGCAGTAAAATACGACGGAACAAAACTCGCAATTATTGCAAAAACTGAAAACAATTTCTTCGTCTTGAAAATAAAAGACAACGGAATTGGAATTGCAAAAAAAGAACAAAAATCAATATTCGAAAAGTTTTATAGAATTTCAAACGGAGATATTCACAACACAAAAGGATTGGGTTTAGGTTTGTTTTATACTAAAGAAATTATCGAACTTTATAAAGGTAAAATTTCGGTCGAAGCTTTAGAGAAAGGTTCTCAATTTGTAATTTCAATTCCAAGAATATGATAAAAATATTGTTAGCCGAAGACGATTTCGATTTTGGAACAATCTTAAAACAATATCTTGAAATCTCTGGTTTCGAGGTTGTTTGGGCAAAAAATGGTCAAGAAGCATTCAACTTTTTCAAAGAAAATCAATTTGATATTTGTGTTCTCGATGTGATGATGCCGATTTTGGACGGATTTGCATTAGCCGAAAAAATAATTGACATTAATCCAGAAATTCCATTTTTATTTTTGACTGCAAAATCTTTAAAAGAAGACAAAATAAAAGGTTTGAAACTCGGTGCCGATGATTATATTCTAAAACCTTGCGAAGCCGATGAATTAGTGCTTAGAATTCATAATATTTTGAAAAGAACCAATTCAATTTCCATTAAATCAAATGAGATAATTGCAATTGGCGATTATCGATTCGATATTGAAAACCTGCAATTAATTCACGATTCCAAAACCCAACGATTAACCGAAAAAGAAGCTCAACTGATTCAATATTTGTTCGAAAATAAAAACGGATTGATAAAACGAGAAGCAGTTTTAAAGAAAATCTGGCAAAGCGACGACTATTTCTCAGGTCGAAGTTTAGACGTTTTTATTAGTAGAATCAGGAAATATTTCAAAGATGACGATACTATTTCGATAGAAACCGTACGAGGAATTGGATTCGAGTTTAGAGTTTTGCAGAATTGATTGAAAGAATTTGAAATAACAATCTTAAAATCAATTAGTTAAAATTATTTTAAATTTTATTAAATTTATGTTGCTTATATAGATTTTGGTTGTATATTTGCACTCGAAACATCGCGGGATAGAGCAGTAGGCAGCTCGTCGGGCTCATAACCCGAAGGTCACAGGTTCGAGTCCTGTTCCCGCTACTAATGAAAGCTTCCTTACAAAGGAAGCTTTTTTTGTAAAATGGAAGAATGCGTAGTTTACATATTATTTTCTGAAAAGTATAATAAAACTTATGTAGGATTTACATCTAATTTGTTAGAAAGATTTAAGTCTCATAATGTACTTGGAACTAAAGGTTATACGGTAAAGTTTAGGCCTTGGAAAGTTATTTATGTTGAGTTTTTTATTTCAAAAAGTGAAGCTTTGAAAAAAGAAAAATTCTTAAAAAATGGTAATGGCAGAGAGTTTATTAAAGAATTAATTATTAATCTATAATTGCTCTTGGGTTCATATCCGCCGCGGCGGACACAGGTTCGAGTCCTGTTCCTGCTACCAAGTATAAAGCTTCCTAGAAATAGGAAGCTTTTTTTATAAACAAAATTTTTAATTGAAAACTTGGGTTTGCGTGAGTGATGGCAGCGATATCCTTTTGTGAAGCGATAGCGCAACAAAAGATTTAGCGAACAGCACGACAGCATTTTAAAAAAAGCTTCTCGATAGAAATTTTAGTAGCTTTTTTTTAAAATGGTGGCACGCCCAAAAAAAAATAATTATGATACACAAAGCAGGTTTTGTAAACATTATCGGAAATCCAAACGTTGGAAAATCAACATTAATGAACGCATTTGTTGGCGAACGATTGTCGATTATTACTTCGAAAGCGCAAACAACACGACACCGTATTCTTGGAATAGTTAATGGCGAAGATTTTCAATTGATACTTTCTGATACGCCAGGAATTATCAAACCAGCTTACGAAATGCAACAATCAATGATGAATTTCGTAAAATCGGCTTTTGAAGATGCTGATATTCTGATTTATATGGTCGAAATTGGCGAACAAGATTTAAAAGACGAAGCATTTTTTAATAAAATAATTTACGCTAAAATTCCAGTTTTACTTTTGTTGAATAAAATTGACAATTCTAATCAAGAAGTTTTAGAAGAGCAAGTTAAATTTTGGACAGAAAAAGTTCCAAATGCTGAAATTTTTCCGATTTCTGCCTTAAAGAATTTCAACGTTCCTGAGGTTTTTGATAGAATTATTAAACTATTGCCAGAAAATCCAGCTTATTACCCAAAAGATCAATTGACAGACAAACCTGAAAGATTTTTTGTAAACGAAACCATTCGTGAAAAAATCTTATTGAATTACTCTAAAGAAATTCCTTATGCAGTCGAAATCGTAACCGAAGAATTTTTCGAAGATGATAATATTATCCGAATTCGTTCTTTAATAATGGTCGAACGCGAAACCCAAAAAGGAATCATAATTGGTCATAAAGGCGAAGCATTAAAAAAAGTAGGAGTAGAGTCAAGAGCCGATTTAGAAAAGTTTTTCGGCAAACAAATTCACTTAGAGTTATATGTCAAAGTCAATAAAAACTGGAGAAGCAACACCAATATGTTGAAACGTTTTGGTTACAATCAGTAAATATTTGTTTCAAGTTTTAGGTTTAAAGTTTCCTGTTTGAGTTTAAACAACTTGAAACTGGAAACTTTAAACATTTTTAACTACCTTTGCAAAAAATTAAAAACGCTTAATTATCTAAAATTAAGTACTATTTTGATAGAAATATCATAAAATCCTGCAATCTGTTTTTTTAATCTGCAATTTGAAATCTGCAATCTGAAATCTACATTCTGCATTCTAAAATAAATAAAATGAGCAATATTGTAGCCATTGTCGGAAGACCAAACGTAGGGAAATCAACTCTTTTTAATCGATTAATAAAACGTCGTGACGCCATTGTCGATGCCGTTTCGGGCGTTACACGTGACCGAAATTATGGAAAAAGCGAATGGAACGGAAAAGAATTTTCTGTAATCGATACTGGCGGATACATAAAAGGTTCTGACGACGTTTTCGAAGGCGAAATTCGCAAACAAGTCGAACTAGCCATCGACGAATCCGATGTAATTATATTTGTAGTTGACGTCGAAGAAGGCATAACTCCAATGGATGACACAGTTGCAAGACTTTTGCGTAAAGTAAAAAAACCAGTAATTCTTGCTGTAAACAAAGTCGATAATGCAATGCGCGAGAAAGACGCAATGGAATTTTATAATCTTGGACTAGGTGAATATTACACATTTGCAAGTATTTCTGGCTCTGGAACTGGCGATTTGCTCGATGCAGTTATCGATGCTTTCCCAGAAACACCATTGCCAACTCAAGAAGAAATTGCATTGCCTAGATTTGCAGTAGTTGGTCGCCCAAATGCAGGAAAATCAAGCTTTATCAATGCACTTATTGGTCGTGACCGATTTATGGTTACCGATATTGCAGGCACAACTCGTGATTCAATTGACACAAAATTCAACCAATTCGGTTTCG
Organism: Bacteroidota bacterium; assembly: GCA_043750395.1. Lineage (GTDB taxonomy): Bacteria > Bacteroidota > Bacteroidia > Flavobacteriales > Flavobacteriaceae > Flavobacterium. The sequence continues at coordinate 8,898 of JAYVBR010000097.1, forward strand.
ATTTTAATCTAGTTGACACAGCAGGAATTCGTCGTAAAGCCAAAGTAAAAGAAGATTTAGAGTTTTATTCTGTTATGCGATCTGTACGTGCTATCGAACATGCTGATATTTGCATATTAATAATCGATGCCACAAGAGGTTTCGAAGGCCAAGACCAAAGCATTTTTTGGTTGGCAGAAAAAAACCGAAAAGGTGTTGTAATCCTTGTTAATAAATGGGATTTGGTCGAAAAAGATACCATGTCAACTCGTGACTACGAAGCCAAAATCCGTGAAGAATTAATGCCATTTACCGATGTGCCAATTCTTTTTGTATCTGCAATAACCAAGCAACGATTGTTAAAAGCACTCGAAACTACTGTTCAAGTTTTCGAAAATAGAAAACAGCGCATTCCAACTTCGAAATTCAACGATTATATGTTGAAAGTAATCGAAGGTTATCCGCCACCAGCCTTGAAAGGTAAGTATGTAAAAATAAAATATTGTATGCAATTGCCAACGCCAACCCCACAGTTTGTGTTTTTCGCCAACTTGCCGCAATATGTCAAAGAAGCCTACAAACGTTTCTTAGAAAATAAAATCCGTGAACATTGGGATTTCTCGGG
>JAYVBR010000098.1:0-9497 GCA_043750395.1 Bacteroidota bacterium
TAAAATATATGAACTTGATATTAGCAATTGCATTAAATATTAGTCATTTTATATTATTGTATCTATCAATTCAAGATATTGATAAAACAAAAAAAAACACCAAAACAATTTGGCAATCGATTTTGGTGTTTTTTATTGTTCAAACTTTACATTGGCCTATTTTTTATTATATCAACAAAACTAATTTTATACTAGCTATAAGTGTTTTTTTATCGGCTATTGTTGTTTCTTTAATTTGTGCAGTTGGTTTTTACAATTTTAAAACTAATAAGTCAAAGGCAAATCTTTATTTTTTGTTAACTTGTATTTGTTTTGTTTTTATGTATTTATCTTATGAAATTTATAAATTTATTTATTTTATATCTTTTTTGAAATATTTTAGTTTAATAAATAAATTAGCAACTTATTTTTTTAGTGTCAAATATATGATTCACAACGAAAAATTGAAAAATATTGAGGACACATTAACAGTTGAAAATTGAAAATTTTTTGAAAAATGAAAAACATACGACAACTTTTCAAAGACAAAGAATATCTTCTTGACGAACCAGAAGTCGAAAAATTGATGGATTATTGCGAAGAAATGCAAGACGAAATCGTAGAATTCAAGTTCGAAAAAACCAATAACAAAGAATTGGCAATGCTCGATATGCTAAAAGAAGTTATTAAAGGTTGCGAAGCAATTCAAAAAGAGCAATACGAACACGAACGTTTTGGTTATGATGCGCCTGATTATCAAGATACTATAAAAAATTTAAAGTTTTATATTCAAGGGCGATGTCGCGATTTAAAGATTTATTTATGATTTTGAATTTTATAAATAATTTGTGATGGTAGAATCGTTCGCATTGCGTCTTGATAACCTTCAACAATTTTATTGCCATAAACCGATGTTGGCAGTTTTGGATATAATTTTCTATCGCTTGTTAAACAATTTTCTATTGGTTGATTAAATGGTGAGAAACCCGCAAAAGGGTGCGTTGCGCCCCAAAGAGTTATGACTTTTACGCCTAACATTGCTGCAAGATGAGCGTTTCCAGAATCCATAGAAAGCATAATATCAAGGTTTGAAATGAGTTGAATTTCTTGTTCGAAACTTATTTTTCCAGCGCAGTTAATGACATTTTCGTTATTTTTCGTGAGCAAATTTAAAATCTCAATTTCTAATTTTCCACCACCAAAAAGCAAGATTTTATTTTCTGGATTTAATGCCAATTTGTCAATAAATTGTTGCATTAAATCAATTGGATAAACTTTGGAATCGTATTGTGCAAATGGTGCAATGCCGATTAGTTTTTGTTTCGAATCGTCGGAATTATTCCCAATTAAATTCAGAATTTCGTGATCTAAAATTGATTTTTCTGGAAAGATTGGATTTGACAAATCGATTTTAAAACCCAAATCTTCAAAAACTTTGCAATGTCTTTCAAACATTGATGGCAATTGTTTGAATGTTTTGTTTTCGGGTTGGGTTAATGCTTTTTTCTCAGCTCGACCTTTATCAATTTTTGCTGTTTTTTTTCCGCTTAAGGCAAATAATGTTCCAATAATTTTAGATCGCAAAACATTATGTAAATCTGCGAAAGCATCTATATTGAGTTTTTGTAAATCTCGAAATAATCGCAATAATCCACAAAACCCTTTATGTCGATTTTTGTCATCAAATTCGAAAAAAGTTACATTCGAAATTCCTTCAAAAAAAGGTTTAAAGAATTTTCTTGAAATAACTGTAATTTTGACTTCAGTCCCTGCACTTCGGGATTGATTAACAAATGCTCTCAAAACAGGAACTGTCATTGCAACATCGCCCATTGCGGAAAGTCTCATTATGGCGATATGTTTTATTAGTTTTGGCAAAGTTAGCAGCAATTTGGTTTTTTAGCCTAGATTGAAATGGAAAGCCCGGAGCAAAAACAATTAATTTTTTTTGGCAAAAAACAACGACCAACGGAAGTTCGTTTTTTGACTTAGAAAAATAATTGTTTTTGTGAGGACTTGAATTTAAAAGCTGGAAATAGCTTCAAAAACTATTTTTTATTCTGATACAATACTGGATTCAAGTCATCATCGTTGTACATTTTCATTTGTTTGTAAACCTTCATAAATTTGTTTCCCTGTTCAATATCAGTTAATAAATCGTCGATTGCTGTCGATAAATCTGTGCGTTGTTCTAACAAAATATTTAATTTTTTCTGGCAATTATCGCGATGTTCTTGGCTAGCAGCTGCTCGAGTTGCTTCTTCGTTCATATGATAAATTTTTAGCGACAAAATACTCAATCTGTCAAATGCCCAAGCAGGACTTTCTGTATTGATTTTAGCGTTTTCTTTGGCAAGTACATTGCTGTATTTTTGCAGAAAATAACTATCTGTATATTCAACCATATCGGTGCGTTCTTGGTTAGAAGCATCTATTCTACGTTTTAAAGTCAAGGCCACAACTGGGTCGATATTTGGATCACGAATAATGTCTTCAAAATGCCATTGCACAGTATCTATCCAGTTTTTATGATATAATAAATGTTCAAATTTTACTTTATCAAAAGGATTGTTTATCGGTTGATCGACATTGTCGAACTTGTGATAATCTTGAATACTTTGCTCGAAAACTTCGTAGGCTAATTTTGAAAACATATATTTGTATTTTAAAACACAAATATAGTTTTTATACTTTAAAACTTGAAACCTGAAACCTGAAACTTTATGCAAATTCACTACATATCTCAAAACAACAGTATTTTAAATCATTTTCTGGCTCAGATTCGCGATGTCAATATTCAAAAAGATTCTATGCGTTTTCGGAAAAATATAGAACGAATTGGCGAAATTATGGCTTATGAATTAAGTAAAACGCTTGATTATAAAGAAATTGAAATTCAAACACCACTTGGCATTAAAAAAACAACAACCATTGCAGATAATGTTGTTTTGTGTTCAATTCTTCGAGCTGGACTAGCCTTGCATACTGGTTTTATGAGTTTTTTTGACGATGCTGAAAACGGATTTGTATCGGCTTACAGACACCATCCGAACAATGACGATGCTTTTGAAATCAAAGTCGAATATCAAGCAGCACCATCATTTGAGGGTAAAAACCTAATTTTAATTGACCCAATGCTAGCAACTGGACAATCGATGGTTGCGGTTTTCAATAAATTAATTACCGAAGAAACACCTAAAGAGATTCATATTGCGGTTGTAATTGCTGTTCCTGAAGGCATTGCATATCTCGAAAAACATTTGCCTGAAAACTGCCATTTATGGGTTGCCGCTCTTGACGAGAAATTGAACGAGAAAAATTATATCATTCCTGGTTTGGGCGATGCTGGCGATTTAGCTTATGGCGATAAATTATAATTGGGTAAAAAAACAGAAAAAGCTACAAATAATCACAAGAAACAAAGTCAATTCTTGTTGCCATTTTATTAGAATTGTTTCTATAAAACTTGTAGCAATTATTGCCAATGGTGCAAATGTAAAAATCAAAACATCATTGCTTTTATAGGGTGCAATTATGTAAATTATCAATCCGATAAAAAACCAAATTATTAGTTTTTTGAACGATGAATTCTGTATTAGTGGTTTATTAGATAAAGTTAAAAACAATGTTGTTATAAAAAATAACGCTGTTGTAATGAACAATGAAAAAGCAATATTTTGATAAATTGAAGTAAAATAATTGACTTCGAAACAATAATCTGTTTTAATTAAAAAATTGTCAATCGCAGTTTTATCTATTAGCAAAGCAAAAAAAACAAAAACAATTATTACTGCAAAAAAAGCGATAAATGGCAAAATCCAATTGCGATAATCTCTTGAAACGTGCAATGTTATAGCCGCAAAAACCAAAATAATGAACAAAATACTCCAGAAATAAAACAAACTTGCAAAGAAAATAAACAAAGAAGCATCGAATATTTTTTCTTTTGGAAACTTTAATGATTGTAATGCAATTAATCTTCGCATTGCCAAAATAATCAAAAAGTTAGCAAAAACCAAGTTTGGATCATAGAACAAATTAGGAAAAAAAACTAAAAATAAAAAACTAAATAAAACCGTGTAAGTACTGTCTTTACTGAGCGCATTTTTTTTGGTGATAAAATTTGTAACTACAATTGTAGCAATCAAAAGCAACAAAACCAATGTTTTTGGCAATATTTGATAAACAGAAAAACCAGTCGTATTTAATGTAAATTGACTCAACGAAAAGAACAAAAACATTAAAATACCAACTAAAGTATAATTAATTGGAGATGATTTCTTAAAAATAGTTGTTATCATAAGGATATTTTATACTTTTGCAAATATAAATATAATACTTGATTAAAATGAAAGCATTTTTTGAAGCAATACAGTGGTTATTCGAAAATATATTTTTCGGACTTCACAATTTTTTAAGAGAACTTGAACTGGTTAGCTGGTTTGGAGCAAATATTATCAACTGGGTTTTTATGATTATTTGTGCATCTGCGATGGTTTATTGGATCAAACAATTAAAATTACACGAAGAAAATGGCGAAGAAAATCAAGATACAACGGCACATTCTTTCTTGACGAAATAAATAAACCTCTCCAAAGAAAGAGCTTTAAAGGTCTTTGCCAATATCTTTTCTAAAATACATCTTATCAAAATGTAGTTTTTCTATGTTTCGATAAGATTTTTTTATGGCTTCGTCGAAATTTTCTCCAAATGATGTAATTGCCAAAACTCGCCCGCCATTGCTGACTATTTCGTTTTTATCTAACTTTGTTCCAGCGTGAAAAACAATAGAATCTTCAACGTTTTCGATTCCAGAAATTACTTTACCTTTTTGGTAATCTTCGGGATAACCGCCAGAAACCAACATAATAGTTGTTGCAGCTCTTGAGTCGATTTCTAGTTCAATTTCGTCGAGTTTTTCGTTTGCAACGGCTTGAAACAATTCTACCAAATCGGTTTTTAATCTCGGAATTACGACTTCGGTTTCTGGATCGCCCATTCTAACGTTGTATTCAATGACAATTGGTTCGCCTTTTACGTTTATTAAACCAATAAAAACGAAACCTTTATAATCTATTTTATCTTTTTTAAATCCATCGATTGTTGGTTTAACGATTCTAGTTTCTATTTTTTCTAATAAAATGGCATCGGCAAATGGCACTGGCGAAACGGCACCCATTCCGCCCGTGTTTAAACCTGTGTCGCCCTCGCCTATTCGCTTGTAATCTTTGGCGGTTGGTAGAATTTTGTAATTTTTTCCATCGGTCAAAACAAAACAACTCAGTTCGATTCCGTCCAAAAACTCTTCGATTACAACTTTCGAACTTGCGTTTCCAAATTTTTCGTACACCAACATATTTCGCAATTCTTGTTGCGCTTCTGCAAGATTATCAATAATCAAAACGCCTTTTCCAGCTGCCAAACCATCGGCTTTTAGAACATAAGGCGGTTGCAAAGTTGTTAAAAATTCGCAACCTTTTTCGACGGTTTCTTTAGTAAAACTATCATAAGCTGCAGTTGGAATGTTGTGACGCACCAAAAATTCTTTGGCAAATTCTTTGCTTCCTTCAAGTTGTGCACCGTTTTTAGATGGTCCAATAACTGGAATATCTTTTAAGTTTTGGTCATTTTTAAAGAAATCATAAATTCCTAAAACCAAAGGATCTTCTGGACCAACGACAATCATTTCGACATTATTATCTACTACAAATTTTTTAATTGCTTCGAAATCTATGACTTCAATGTTGATATTTGTAGCGATTTGTCCAGTTCCTGCATTGCCAGGAGCAACAAAAAGTTGTGAGCATTTTGGCGATTGCAACATTTTCCAAGCCAATGCGTGTTCGCGTCCGCCAGAACCTAATAATAAAATTGTCATTTTGTGTGTTGTTGGTTGTTTTGCAAAAATAGTTTGTTTTTGAGTGATAAAATAATTTATTTTAATTACTTTTGACGTTAGTAACGTTAAAGATATGATAATTTCATTTGGCAATAAAGAAACTGAAAAAATTTGGAATAGAATTGTAGTAAAAAAGCCTTCAAAAGACATTCAAAACATTGGAAGAAGAAAATTGAGAATGTTAAATAATTCGACAGATTTATCAGATTTAAGAATTCCACCATCAAATAGATTGGAAAAATTAATTGGTGATTTAAAAAAATATTACAGTATTAGAATAAATAATCAATGGCGAATTATTTTTGTTTGGGAAAATGGAAATGCTTTTGATGTAGAAATTATTGATTATCATTAAATTATAAAATATGGAAAAGCTAAATAACATTCATCCTGGAGACGTTTTATTAGAAGATTTTTTAATTCCTTTAGAACTATCAGCTTACAAATTAGCTAAAGATTTAAAAATTCCACAAACTAGAATTTCTGAAATCATTAAGGGAAACAGAAGAATTACGGCTGATACTGCTTTAAGATTAAGTCAATATTTTGGAAATTCGGCTAAATTTTGGTTAGGATTACAAAGCGATTTTGATATTGAAGAAGAAAACGAAATCAAAGGGACAGAGTTAAAATCGATTAAGAAATTTGATTTTCAAAAAGTTGCATAATCTTAATCTTTTCGACTTATCGCTAAAAATTTTAGGCTTTCCAATAAAAAAAGCCAGATCCGAATTTTGGCAAGTTTTATCAGTTTCGGATACTGATTTTGAAGCGTTTATGTTGAAAAAAAGAAATGAAATTGTTGCATTTCACTTAAAAAACAATCCTAATTACTTGGAATTTGTTGGTAAATCGACTTTCGAAAAATGGACAGATTTGCCAATAATGACCAAAAAAGATTTTCAGAAACCTTTATCAGAAAGACTTTCTGATGGTTTTAATTCGAAAAATATTTACATCAATAAAACTTCAGGCTCAAGCGGTGATCCATTTGTTTTTGCAAAAGACAAATTTTGTCATGCATTGACTTGGGTTAATATTCAAAATAGATTTTCTTGGTTCGAAATCGATTTTAACACTTCGTTTCAAGCTAGATTTTATGGCATTCCACTTGATTTTATTGGAAATAAAAAAGAAAAAATCAAAGATTTTTTGAGTAATCGTTATCGATTTTCGATTTTTGATTTATCTGATAAAGTTCTAGAAAAAGTATTAACAAAATTCCAAAATAAAAAATTTAATTACATAAATGGCTATACTTCGTCGATTGTTTTATTTGCAAAGTTTTTAGAGAAAAAAAATATTATTTTAAACAAAATTTGTCCAACTTTAAAATGTTGCGTAGTAACGTCAGAAATGCTTTTTGATGATGATAAATTATTGATGGAAAAGCAATTTGGAGTTCCGATTATCAATGAATATGGCGCATCTGAACTTGATTTAATTGCTTTTCAAAATCCAAAAGGCGATTGGCAAGTAAACTCTGAAACATTGTTTGTTGAAATTCTTGACGAAAATAATAACGTTTTACCGCCTGGAAACGAAGGCAGAATAGTTATTACTTCGTTGTATAACAAAGCACACCCTTTTATTAGATATGACATTGGCGATGTTGGAATTCTTGACGAAAAAAGCACTTTTAAAAAACCAATTCTTAAAAAATTAATTGGTCGAACCAACGATATTGCAGTTTTGCCAAGCGGAAAAAAATCGCCAGGTTTGACTTTTTATTATGTAACCAAAAGCATTATCGAAGATGACGGAAATGTAAAAGAGTTTATTGTAAAACAAACAAAAATTGATACTTTTGAAATCGATTATGTTAGTGAAAAAGAGTTGTCTAAAAATCAAATTCTTGACATTCAAAAAGCCATTACAACTTATTTAGAATCAGGATTGACTTTTGTTTTTAATAGAAAAGAAAAACTTGAACGCTCAAAAAGTGGCAAATTGAAACAGTTTGTATCCTTAATAAAACCAAAATGAAAATAACAATCATTGCTGGTGCAAGACCTAATTTTATAAAAATCGCACCAATTATAAAAGCGATTCAAAAAAAACAGATTGAAGTTAAAAACTTAACTTTTAGATTAGTACACACTGGTCAACATTACGATAAAAACCTAAGTGATACTTTTTTCGAAGAACTAAATATTCCAAAACCTAACGCCAATCTTGAAGTAAAAAGTGGTTCGCAAGCCGAACAAACTGGTGCAATAATGATTGCTTTCGAGAAAGAATTAAATCAATTTCCTGCTGATTTAGTATTGGTTGTTGGCGACGTAAACTCGACAATGGCTTGTGCAATAGTTGCCAAAAAAATGAATGTAAAAGTGGCTCACGTCGAAGCCGGAATTCGCTCGGGCGATATGACAATGCCCGAAGAAATTAACCGAATTGTGACCGATAGTATTAGCGATTATTTTTTCACAACATCAAAAACAGCATCTGAGAATTTATTAAAATTTGGTGCGAATTCTAGTAATATCCATTTTGTTGGAAATGTAATGATCGATACATTATATCAAAATTTAGATAGAATTTGTGAACCTGATTTTTGGAATAATTATCAACTAGAATATAAAAATTATATTGTTTTGACATTACATCGACCATCAAATGTTGATGAAGAAAACTCGTTAAAAAATTTACTTTCTGGAATTGATAAAATGGTTGGAAATAAAAAAATTATATTTCCAATTCATCCAAGAACAAAAGCAATTTTAGGTGAATCTGACTTGAATTTAAAAAATATAATTTTTGTTGAACCACAGGGTTATTTGAATTTTATGTATTTAATAAAAAATAGTTTTGCAGTAATTACAGATTCTGGAGGAATATCCGAAGAAACAACAGTGCTTGGAATACCTTGTTTCACGATGCGAAATAATACTGAAAGACCCGAAACTATTTCGATTGGAACTAATAATTTGGTTGGAACTTCTATTGAAAATCTAGAAAAAGTTTATTCAGAATTTTTAATTTCTGACAAAAAAAAATCAGGAATTCCTGAACTTTGGGACGGACAAGCATCGAGACGAATTATTGAAATTTTGATGTGTATTTAACCACAAAGTTCACTAAGAATTCACAATGAACACCATTTTATTTAATTTTAAAGACTTACTTTGCGAGTTTTACGCTTATATCTTGACGTATTGATAAAAAATGAAAGAGATTCTCATAATATCGAATTATTATCCGCCAGAAAAAGGAGCTGCTGCTAATAGAATTGAGCAGTTGGCTTTAAAATTAAAACAAAATAATTATAATGTTGCTGTCGTTTGTCCATTAGGAAATTATCCAAATGGCGAATTGTTTCCTGAATATAAAGGTAAATTTTTTGTTAATGAAAATTTACAAAATATTATTGTAAAAAGACTTTGGATTTACCCAAGTGTTAGCAAAAATATTTTTGTTAGATTGGTTTCAATTTTGTCTTTTACAACAAGTTTATTTTTCTATTTATTGTTTGCTAAAATTCCCAAAAAAGTTGTTGTTCAATCGCCACCTTTATTATTATCTTTTATTTCTATTTTAGTACTTTCATTCAAAAACAAAAAAATAATTTTGAATGTTTCCGACTTGTGGCCATTGGCTGCAATTGAATTAAATGCTT
>JAYVBR010000099.1:0-4078 GCA_043750395.1 Bacteroidota bacterium
TCAAATTAATTATATTTGCACTCACAAATAAATAAAATGTCAAAACAAGTTACGCCATACAAAAATTCTGAATTAGGAAAAAAAGAGCAAGTAGCTCAAATGTTCGATACAATTTCAGGAAATTATGACAAGTTAAATCGTGTGATTTCGTTTGGTATAGATTTAAAATGGAGAAAAAAAGTTTTGAAAATGGTGGCTGATAAAAATCCAAATTCTATTCTCGATATTGCAACAGGAACTGGAGATTTAGCGATTTTAATGACTAAAACCAAAGCAGAAAAAATTATTGGTTTAGATATTTCTGATGGAATGCTTGAAGTTGGTAGACAAAAAATAAAAGCACAGAATTTATCTGATAGAATAGAAATGGTTTTAGGCGATTCTGAAAAAATGCCTTATGGTGATAATACTTTTGATGCAATAACAGTTGCATTTGGAGTTCGTAATTTCGAAAACTTAGAAGTTGGATTATCCGAAATTCTTAGAGTTTTAAAACCAAACGGTATTTTTGTAATTCTAGAAACATCTGTTCCAGTGAAATTTCCTTTCAAACAAGGTTATAATTTTTATTCTAAAAATATACTTCCATTAATAGGAAAAATGTTTTCTAAAGACAATGTTGCCTACGGATATTTGTCTGAATCGGCATCTTTTTTTCCTTTTGGTGAAGCTTTGAACAATATTTTACGAAAAGTTGGGTTTATAGATGTAATAGATATGCCTCAAACATTTGGAGTTGCAACCATTTATTCAGCATCAAAAAAATAATAATGAAAAAATTAATCCTATTGACATTGTTTGTTTTTGTTCTAAAAGGTCAAGCGCAATTTAGATCAAATATGTTCAAAAAAAATCCAATTATCAATCTCGAAAACTTCGATAAAGATAGAGTTTACTATGGTTTTTTTCTGGGTTTTAGCTCATATGATTTTAAAATAGATTATAAAAATACTGGTCAAGAAATAGCAATAAACTCAACAACTGGGTTTAATGTAGGAATTGTTGGAGATTTACGAATTTCTGAATTTTTTAATTTAAGGTTTGAGCCAGGACTTTACATAACCCAACGAGATTTGAATTATCCTGGATTTACCGAAAACAACGATGCCCTTCGCGAGGTAAAAGCAACCAACATTCATTTTCCATTATTGTTAAAATATTCGGCTTTAAGAACAGGAAATATAAGACCTTACTTAGTTGGTGGATTTTCGACAACTCTAAACTTAGGCAGTAACGAATCGGTAACTGACGACAATAAACAAAGGGTTTTTAGAGTAAAAAGAATTACCAGCAATTACGAATTAGGTTTTGGCATAGATTTTTATACAGAATATTTTAAATTTTCACCTTCTATTCGTGGAGTTTTTGGAACTGGAGATGAGTTAATTAGAGATAATGATTTGAATTCGGTTTATACTTCCAATATCGAAAGTTTGACAACTCGTGCAGTTTTTATTAATTTTACATTTCATTAAAAAATCACTTTTTAAAATATTTTTCAGGTTTAAAACTGTAAATAATCGCTATCTAATAACCCAGATTCTTTGATTAAAGTTTGGGTTATTTTTATGTATTTTTACCAAATATGAATAAAATTAAAAAATCTCCTGCAATCGGTTTTATTTTTATAACGATGTTAATCGATATTATTGGTTTAGGAATTATCATTCCAGTTATTCCAAAATTAATTTCCGAATTAATTCAAGGCGATATTAGCGAAGCTTCTAAATATGGTGGCTGGTTAATATTTGCTTATGCAATTACTCAATTTGTATTTTCGCCATTAATCGGTAATTTAAGCGATAAATACGGTCGAAGACCAGTAATTTTAATTTCATTATTCGGGTTTTCATTAGATTATTTATTTTTGGCATTTGCCCCGAGCATTGTTTGGCTTTTTGTGGGTCGAATAATTGCTGGAATTACTGGCGCAAGCATCACAACCGCATCTGCCTATATTGCCGATGTAAGTACGCCCGAAAACCGAGCAAAAAACTTTGGATTAATTGGTGCAGCTTTTGGAATGGGTTTTATTATTGGTCCAGTTATTGGCGGCTTTTTGGGTCAATATGGCGCAAGAATTCCGTTTTATGCAGCTGCTGTTTTGTGTATGATTAATTTTTTATACGGATTTTTTATACTTCCAGAATCATTAGCCAGAGAAAATCGTCGAGATTTTGACTGGAAACGTGCCAACCCGATTGGAGCAATTTTAAATCTAAAAAAATATCCCACTTTAATAGGATTGATGATCTCATTATTCATTTTGAATGTTGCATCGAATGCTGTTCAAAGCAATTGGAGTTATTTTACGATCTATAAATTTGGGTGGGACGAGAAAATGGTTGGCATTTCGCTTGGCGTTGTTGGTCTTTTGGTAGGTGCGGTTCAAGGCGGTTTAATTCGATACACGAACCCAAAACTTGGAAATAACAATAGTATTTTTATAGGAATTCTACTTTATTGTATTGGAATGTTTTTATTTGCAACAGCATCGCAAAGCTGGATGATGTTTGTTTTTTTGATTCCTTATTGCTTGGGTGGAATTTCTGGTCCTGCACTGCAATCTGTGGTTTCTGGGCAAGTTTCTGCAAGTGAACAAGGCGAAATTCAAGGCACTTTAACAAGTTTAATTAGTGCCTCTTCAATTATTGGTCCACCGTTAATGACTAATGCTTTTTATTATTTTACACACAAATCGGCACCATTTCAGTTTGCTGGCGCACCTTTTGTTTTGGGTGGAATTTTAATGTTGGTTAGTTTAATTATTGCATATAAATCATTGAAGAAATAAAATTGTTTAAATTTTCGAGGTAACATTTTTAAACTAAATTTTATTTAATTATAAAAGTGTATAATAATCGACACTATTTCTTACTTTTAAATTTTTATATGAAAATAAAAGCCCTACTTGTCGATGATGAAATTCTAAATCTTAAAAATTTAGAAATAATTTTGAATGAAAATTTTCCTGAAATAGAAATTTTAGGTCTTTTTCAAAATGTCGCTGATGCAAAATTTTTTATCCTCAATAACTCGATAGATTTATTGTTTTTAGATATTTCTATGCCAATTGCTAATGGTTTCGATTTGTTAGGCCATTTTCCAGTTCGAAATTTTCAAACTATTTTTGTTACTGCACACGAAGAATATGCTATAAAAGCTTTGCGAGTTGGCGCTTTAGACTATTTACTAAAACCAATTTTAATTTCAGAATTAAGAATTGCGGTCAATAAAGTTTTAGAAATTTTTGCCGCAATAAATCAACCTATTACAGAAAGCAAATTAACATTAACCTACGAAGGCGGAAAATCGATTATAGATTTCGATGATATTCTATATTTAAAAGGTTTTGATAATATGACAACTGTTTATTTAACAAGAAACAGAAAAATTACTGTCGCCAAAACCTTGAAATATTTTGAAGAGGAATTACAAAACGGTTTTTTTAGAATTCACAAATCATTTATAGTAAATCTAAAAGTTGTAACAAAAATTTTAACACGAGAAGCTTATTTTCTTGAGTTGAACGAAGGCACGCAACTGCCAGTTTCTAGACGAAATTATAAAGATTTGAACGAAGTTTTGAATAAATAATTCCCGAAGATGAAAGCATTTTTATATTTTTTACTATGTTTTTCATTCACTATCGTAAATGCGCAAATTCAATATAAATTTAATCATTTTACAACCGACGAAGGATTGCCTTCTAACACAATTTACAGCATAACCGAAGATAAAAAAGGCAATATTGTTTTAGGAACTGATAATGGTTTGACTTTATTTGACGGAAACGATTTTACAAACTATAATGTAAAAGACGGACTTATAAATCCTTATATAACAGCAGTTTATACTGATGAAAATGGCGTTGTTTGGTTTATAAACTACAACGGAAAACTTCAAAAATACGAGAAAAATAAAATTGTAAGCACACCTGTTTATACAGAAACTTTTAACCAATTATTTAACCTAAAAAACAAACTATTTCTGTACACAATACAAAATAGGTTTGTTGATAAGCGATACAGTTTTAAAGAAATAAATAAAAATAATTGGCAAATTGCCAAGCCAAAAA
>JAYVBR010000100.1:0-4073 GCA_043750395.1 Bacteroidota bacterium
GCTGCGTGACCAGAAAGATAACCACGAATAACCATTTCGACTTTAAATGGTTCGCAAAGATAGCCAACTGCAACATTTGGATCTGGAGTTGCAATAAGCCAATTTGGAACAATATCTTGAGTCAATTCCATAAATTTAGTAGCAATTTGATTCAAAATTTGTCCTTTATATGGAATTCCTTTTGGCAAAACTACGTCAAATGCCGAAAGTCTATCGGTGGCAACCATAACCAAAAGTTCATCGTTAATGTTATAAACTTCTCGAACTTTGCCTCGATAAACTGATTTTTGATTCGGAAAATTGAAATTGGTTGCAGTTATTGTGTTCATTTTTTTATGTTGTAGTTGTGTTATGCAAAAGTAGAAAAAATTAAAGTTATTTTGTGTTTATTTCCAAAAAAACCTAACAGATTTTAAAAAAGTTGTTCGGATATTTATCAAATTTTTAATTAAAAAATCATTAAAGAAATGCAAAAATGATTGTCGAATAACCCCGATGTTAGGGAAAATCCTTTTTATAAATTGTCACGGCTTTTTCTGCCGTTACAATTTATAAAAAGATTGGAAAAGCAGCGGGAACTGTCATTAAAAAAATGACCAAACATTCGTTCCAAAAAAAAATTACAAAGGCGACCAAATTAGATAATTATTTGGTGGAACTTGAATTTTGATACGTTTGTTGGTGGCAGTTGTTGGTTGCCAAGTCGAATTGCCTGTATAATCTTTAATTTTGGTATTTGTCCTATTGGTATCGATCCATCGTTCTTGCCGAAAATTCGAGTTGTCGATATAAACTACTTTAGCTGGAATGCCATAATAACCATTTATGCTAGCAATATACTCATCATTATCGATCCAAAGGTTAGATGCGTTTCTGGTTCCTTTATTGTTGTGAATCAAAATTAAATTATTCAATTTTGCTTTGTTTAACCATTCTTCATAATCTCTGTAAAAAATGGTTGGATAAACTTCGTGAGTTAAAATATAAGCATAAGCTAACATTTTTTATAGATTACATTGGTGTCGTGGTTGGTTACAAATGTTACCACCTTAATATGGATTGCGTTTACAAAGCATATCGCCACTCAATTTATTCAAATCATTTTTATAAAATGCTTCGTCTATTTAATAATAGGTAGAAAAATCAAAAACGGTACTATTGGCTGCGTTTGCCCAATTTTCTATAACTGTTGCATTGCCATACTAAAGTTCTCCGACAGAGAAACCACCGACGTTTGCATTCCAATCTTTGACAACACAAGTACCAAAAAATTTGACGAAATCGAATCTCCAACCGTAAAATTTCATTGTGTTTTTGATGAACTTCCCCACTGCATCTGCACGTTTTCAAAGTCAATTTTGTACATAAGATTTTGCGTTACAAGGGTCTGGAAAACCCCCAAAAGTTCCATCGTCATTATTACAGAAAGAGTTTTTATAAAAATCGTTGAAAGAACGATTGAACATTACTGATGCTACACCATTAAAATTAGTATATGTATTAGTTCCAGTAAAAGAAATAAACGTATTAAAAACATATTAATATGATTCATTTAATTGTAAAAATAGTTATTGAAAACAATGTAGTTTTGATAAGTTTTTTGTTTTTAAAAAAAAGAACCCATTCAGAGTTTTAAACTTTGAATGGGTTGTTTTAAATTAATTAATTACCAGAAAAATTGACATTTAAAATTTAAAATTAAATTTAGTCGTTATTCTCAATTTGCTTGTAAGCATCGATTACTTTTTTGACCAATCGGTGTCGAACAATATCTTTATCGTCAAGATAAATAATTCCAATTCCTTCTATATCTTTCAAAACCAAAAGTGCTTCTTTAAGTCCAGAAATGGTTCTGCGTGGCAAATCGACTTGACCGGGATCTCCAGTTATCATAAACTTAGCGGATTTTCCCATTCTGGTCAAGAACATTTTCATTTGCGAATGAGTTGTGTTTTGGGCTTCGTCAAGAATTACAAATGCATTGTCGAGCGTTCGACCACGCATAAAAGCAAGTGGCGCAATTTGAATAATGCCTTTCAAGATGTAATCTTCGAGTTTTTCGTTGGGCAACATATCACGAAGAGCATCGTACAAAGGTTGCATATATGGATCGAGTTTTTCTTTCATATCGCCTGGAAGAAATCCAAGGTTTTCACCAGCTTCGACGGCTGGTCGTGTCAAAATGATTTTTTTGACTGTTTTCTCTTTCAATGCTTTAACTGCCATTGCAACACCAGTGTAGGTTTTTCCGGTTCCAGCTGGACCCACGGCAAAAACCATATCACATTTAATAATCGTATCGACCAACAATTGCTGGTTAGGCGTCATTGCTTTGATAATACGACCTCCAACACCGTGAACCAAAATTCGGTCAGAATCGGCCATTTTTTGAACTTCTCGAGAATCGGTCAAAATTACACGCTCGATAACATTGTTGTCAATATTATTGTATCGTGTGAAATGCAACATAATTCTTTGAAATCGGGTTTCGAACTCGTTTAATTCTTCTTTTTCTCCGAAAACTTTTATAGTTGTGCCCCGAGCAACAATTTTTAATTTCGGATAATATTTTTTAATCGTTTCAAGATGAGTGTCTTGCGCGCCCCAAAATTCTTTTGGAGCGATGTCTATGAGCTCGATTGTTCTTTCGTTCAAATGGGTTTTATTTAGTGGTTACAATTTGCTAAAATTTATTAGCTTTGCATCAAATTTAAGAAATTAAAACGTTCGTTTTAGATTTATTTATAAACAATTTTATGTCAATAATTACCCTTACGACCGATTTCGGACTCAAAGACCATTTTGTTGGTGCTTTGAAAGGGAAAATTTATTCTGAATTTCCAGAAGCTAAAATTGTAGATATTTCGCACGATGTTGACCCTTTTAATATATCGGAAGCGAGCTATATAGTAGGAGCAGCTTATTCGAGTTTTCCTGAAGGCACTGTTCATATTATTGGCATTGATATTGAGTTAAACACTGAAAATTTACATATTGCAATCGAATGGAACAACCATTTTTTTATTGGTGCCGATAACGGAATTTTATCCATTTTGATTCAAAAAACCAAGCCTGAAAAAATTGTTGCAATTAATATTCACGACCGTTTTTCAACAGAAGCAACTGATATTGATGTGTTTGTAAAAGTTGCTTGTCATATTGCAAAAGGCGGAAAACTAAATGTTATTGGCAAAGAAATAAGTGCGCTAAAACAAATAACCGAATTGCAAACCACAATATCCGAAGACGGAAAAATGCTGAAAGGAATTGTAAATTATATAGATCATTATGGAAATGCAGTAACAAATATTTCTCAAAAAACGTTTATTGATGCTCAAAAAGGTAGAAGTTTTGAAATAAATTTTAAAAATAAAAACATTAAAACCATATTTGCAAAATATTCTGATATTGGCAGTTCAGGAAATTATCCAATGACCTATTATGCTAGTTCGATGTTGGCGGTTTTTAATGAAGCTGGTTTTCTAGAAATTGCAATTTTCAGAAGTAATCCTTCTAGTGTTGGCTCAGCTAATAGTTTGTTGGGATTGAACTATCGAGATGTTGTTTCAATAGTGTTCAGTAATTAGTGTTCAGTTTTCAGTCGAAAATCTAAAATCGTTAATCAATAATCTAAAATCATTATGTTTGTTAGAATAGTAAAAATGAGTTTTCACGAAGAAAATATTAATGCCTTTTTAGAAAATTTTGAATTAAATAAAGAAAAAATACGAAATTCGCCCGGAAATCGTTTGTTAGAATTGTACCAAGATATAAACGAGAAATGTATTTTTTTTACCTACAGTTATTGGGAAACCGAAAATGATTTAGAAAATTACAGAAAATCGGAACTTTTTGGAAAGGTTTGGAAATTCACAAAAACATTATTTAACGCAAAACCAGAGGCTTGGTCGGTGGACAAGCTAGTTAGTTTGGTTTAAAGTTTTTTTAGTTTCAAGTTGCTCAACTTGAAACCCAAAACTTGACTAGAGCCTGAAAGTGCGACTGGCGAAGCAAACTTTTTAAACAAAAATAAATGAAAGCAATACTTTTAAGAGAAATAAAATCGTTTTTTG
>JAYVBR010000101.1:0-9441 GCA_043750395.1 Bacteroidota bacterium
TTGTTAAAATTCGGGGTTTTGGCTTTCGGAATGTTGGTTTTGTAATTGCAATGTTCTGTCAATTCGGAAAGATTTGTGTGTACTTTTCCCGAACTTCAAAAAGCCACAAGACGTTGCAAAAAATTTTAAACCAACGTTTTCCGAAAAAAATACTACACAAAGGGCTAAATGTCAGAGTATTAATAAGTAAGAAGCGAATATTATATATTACGGTAAATTTTAATTTAATTTTGCTACATTAACTAAAAAAAACGTCCATAGTAGCGTGGATTTTAAAAGATTATGAAAACAAAAAAATTATTTTTTGCGGGTATTTTTATATCTGCAATGACACTTACTTCTTGCATTAGCAACGAAAGTGTAGTAGAAGAACCCGTATCTGTAAAGTTTGCTAAAACTACAGAGATGTTAAACTTTGAAAATTCGTTGAAAACTTACTTTCAATCTAAACAACAAACTTCAACAAATTCCAAAGTGAAAGCTCAAGCAACAAAAGAAACTGTAAAAATTGCTAATGAACTATTGGCTTCATTAGGGAGAACCGATTTAGCAAGCAAATCAGAACAAAACCCTGATTTACTTATTAGAACTGCTATGAAAGAATATTCTAAAAAGTTAACCGAAATGTTTAACCAACAAAAAAATAACTAAACCAGATGAAAAAGTTAATTATCGTTGCAACACTATTGTTTAGTTTGCAAAATTTTGCACAAAAAACTTTTGAAGTTTATAATTTTACTGGGCAAACCTTAAAGTTATGGGATATTATTACAAAACCTAATAGTGCTGCTATTTATCCTGAATTTCATAGTAAACCATATTTGGCAGTAACAATTCCGCCAGGCGGAAGTTATACATTAGAAAATACAGCAAATATTTTCAAATTTCCATTTCAATCGCCTACGAGTGCCCCATATATTAACCGATGGGCTCGTTTAAATACTGTATCATCTTCAACCCCTTTAACAAGTCCTGTGGCTTGGTCTTTAGGTTCTAGTAACACCCAAGTATTTAAAAGTTTAATCTTTGAAGTTGGAACAAGTTGGAATAATTTAACAGTGCCTATTGGACTTCAAAGTATTTCAAATGCCATTCCTACCAGTACTGGTTGGCAATTAGATTATGATTGTGTTCAACCCGACCCAGCAAATCTAAATCGTTGGTATTATACAATTGTAATTTATTAATTTTTTTTAGTGACAATGCTTCGCATTGTCACTAAATTATTATTCTAATCGTTATGAAAACAATTAAATTAACATTGTTATTGGGTTTTATTTTTTTTTCAAAAAATATAAATGCACAATTTAACTACCAACGCAGTTGGGGTACCTATTTTGGAGATGAACGATTTGAATTAGGTGCTAGCAAAATTGATAGTCAAGGAAATTTATATATTGTTGGTTCCGTAAATGGTGCTGATATAAATAACCTTACTTCTTTTACCAATTCTACATCATACCAACAAAATTATGGTGGTGGCAATTATGATGGTTTTATTGTAAAATTTAACCCTCAAAGAAACATTGTTTGGGGAACTTTTTTTGGAGGTTTTAATAACGACCAGATAAGTACATTAGACATTGATAATAATGATAATATTTACATTGTCGGTTCTACATTGAGCAATTCAAATATTGCAACATCAATAGCTTTTCAAGAAAACCTTAATGGCGATGGGGATTTGTTTATTTCAAAATTCACATCTTCTGGTTCAATTGTTTGGAGTACTTATTTTGGCGGTACTGGTAATGAATACAATGGCATTAGTAGAATTTCATACGATGGATTGAATAATTTTTATATTGCGGGTACTATTTATAGCCCAAACATGGCTACAACAGGCGTGTTCCAAGAAACAGCTAATAATTCAGCATCTCAAATATCAAAGTTTGATTTAAATGGAAATAGAATTTGGACAACTTATTATGGGCTTAATATTCCGCTTTGGAATTTAAAAGCAAATACTTTTGGTGTTTACGTTGGTAGTCATACCCTAGACTGTCCGCCAAATTGGTCTTACAATACTTATTTTGGAACAGCGGGTAGTTATAAGCCGTTACCTGAGAATTGTAGAGAAATATATTTATCAAAATTTAACACTTACGGACAAAGAGATTGGAGTACGTATTATGGTGGAAATTTAAGTGAAACAATGAGTGATAAAAACAGTATTGATGTAAAAGATGATAAAATATATTTTTCGGGAGGTGCACCAAATTATATTAATCAACAAATTGTTACAAATGGCACGTATCAACCAAATAATAACGGTTCTTCAAATTTTATTGTTCAATTCAGTCAAAATGGAACACGCAATTGGGGTACATATAATGGTAATTACACTTCTTCATCAACTACTTTTTCAAGGGCATATATCAAAATAGACAAAGATTCAAATAGTTTTTACAATTATGGTACAACAGGTATGCAATCAAACATTGCAACAAATGATGGTTATTTAACAACTACAAATAGTCCTTACAGTAGTGATGCCTTTATCTGTAAATTTACTGACCAAAACACAAAATCTTGGGGAACATATTATGGTGGTGAATTAGATGAAAAAGATATTGACTTTCATCCATATAATAGCAATGGAAACAAATTTTACATTGTTGGTTCAACTCAAAGTTTAACACAAATTGCAACAACAAATGGTTTACAACAAACAAAACAAATTTTTGATACTGTAAATTATAACCAACAAAGTGCTTATAATATTTTTATTGCTCATTTTGAACCAAATCCACTTTCTATCGAAGAATTTAACAATAATACATTTTCAATTTATCCGAATCCAAATAATGGAGAATTTAATGTAAAACTAAATTCAAATAGTTTTGAAAATTCAACATTAGAAATTATTGATGTTTTAGGCAAAAAAATACACAGTCAAAATCTAACGAACCAACAAACAATAATTAATACAAAAAACATTTCTAAAGGAATTTATATTGTTAAATTAACCAAAGAAAATCAAACAGTTATTTCAAAAATAGTAGTAGAATAAAAAAACTTCTTGCAACAGCGGTTTCACAAAATGTGGGCTTTAGGGCTTAATTTAAAGTTGGTTTTGTACTTGGAAGTTCGGTCTTAAATCGATACATTTGGCTAACCAAATCCCCAACTGACGCCAAGCCACGAGACGTTAACTGACACCCGCGAGCGACACATTACGCAAAGTAATCGAATAAAAAACAATTTAATAACATACAGAATATTTTTATTAACATAATTTAATTAAATTTACAGTCAATAATAAAATATACAAAATGAAGCAAATCATACTATTATCATTTTTGTTTCCTTTGTTTTGTAATTCACAAGAACAACAAAATAAAAAAATTACTTTAGATTATATCGGTGGATATTATACTAATTTTAGTGATTGGAAAGAAAATGGTTTTAATGGAGGAATAGAGTTTTCTTATAATAAAAATTCAATAACTTACAGTGCTAATCTATTGGTGGGTTTTGGACTAAGTAAAAATTTAAATACTAAAAACGGTTATTTCCAAGCCTTTTTAGAATCAGATTTGTTAATTGGAAAAAAAATGAAATTATCAAATACAATTTCATTTATTCCACAAATTGGAATTGGATATTTGCATTTAACAAATCATTTTCAAGAAGAAAAAAAGTATCTAATTGGTTTACCAATTCAAACAAAAATTCTATTTTCTAATAACAAAATAACTTCCTTCGGGATAATCCCAAAAGTGATACTTAACAATACTCAAAATAATTATTCAATTAATTTTACCGTAAACATTAAATTATAATTTGTTAAACTTATAAATAAATTTAAAATGAAAAAAATATTATTACTCCTTACTTTATCAACTTTACTTGCTTGTTGTAATAAAGATGAAACTCTAGCACCTCCACAAACACCTGTTTCGCAATTACCACCAGCAACCCAAACTGGTGCAAATACCGTAGGATGTTTACTTGACGGAGAAGTTTTTAAACCTGATAATAGACAAAATTCTACAAATTGTTTTTATCAATTTGTAAATAGTAAATATTATTTTACGGTTGCTTTCAGAAAAAGTGATAAAAATAATAATCTTTTGGGAATAGATGTTGGAACTAATGCCAAAGAAATATTTGAAGGAGAAACGTATGATTTAATTACATTTTTACCAAATAATGCCTCTGCTACATTTATTTTTAATTTGACACAAAATTTCACAGATAATATTCATAAAGGAGAATTAAAAATAACAAAATTAGACAAAATTAATTTTATTGTATCTGGAACTTTTTGGTTTGATGTAATTGACTCAAATGGAGTTATACATCAAATACGTGAAGGACGTTTCGATATGCGTTATACAACTTAGTAACTTTTTAAAACCAATTATATTATGAAACAATTACCCTTTCTCAAAAAAGGGTTGCTATTGCTTTGCCTTATTTCAAGTGCAATTTCTTTTGCACAATTAACAACATTATCTTCCGCATCAGCGGCAGCAATTGTTGACCCAATCGACCCAATTGACCCAATATCAATCAGTACCGATTATGCAACACAAATCAATGCAACTTTTGCCAATCTCGACAAAACACGAATTCCACACAAATTATTGGTTGACTATGCAATGGAGTTTACCGAACTTTCTGGTTACAACGGCACACTTACACCCCAAAACACCTTACATCGTGGACATTATACAGCAATTTATAACACACTTTTAATGTCTAGAGTGAACACTACAGTTCCTAGATTAATAAACCCTGATTTATTTAGAAACAATTGGGACAATCTGCGAGTTGCCAATAAAATTGTCTTGAGCGGTTTGTATTACAAATACAATGAATTCAAGCCAAACGCACCCAATAATACCATTACAATAACAAACGGCAAACTCTATGACAAGTTTGTTGGTGGTGTTTGGCAAAACCCTTATGACTAAAAACAAGTTTTTGCGATGACAGCACCTATACTTAAATTCAATAATCTATCAATGCAAGTTGAGCTTCCAGCAAGCCTTTGGTACACCAATCAAGCAAGTAATGTTTCCAGCATTGCAATAGATTTTGCAGATGGTTTAGGATATCAAACAATCGCATTCGGACAAATAAAAAATGTTTCCTACACAACAGCAGGAATAAAAGAATGGAAGTACAAACTAACATTAACCAATAATCAAATTTTGTACAGCCATAGCAAAATTCAAATAGATGGCGTTCCTGAACCAACACCAACAATATTTAATAGAACAATTAATCAACCGTGTTCTATAAACGCTTTTGGAATTGACCAAGTAGAGTTTAGTGGTGTTAGACCTTATAATGGTAGAGTAGCAAATGCAATTCTAGAAATTGATTATGCCTCAACCAATTGTGTAATCACCAGACCATTATTTGTGGTCGAAGGATTTGACAGTGGTATTCTTGGTGCAGAAAATGTTTTAGGAGAAAATGAATATAGAAGATTTAGAAGTACAGCTACACCATTCTTAGCAGGAAATCTAAATGCCCAACTCAACACTTACGACATTATATACATCAATTTCAAAAACAGCCGTGACTATTTACAACGCAATGCCTACTTGGTCGAAGATATTATCAAATGGGTAAACAGCATCAAAGTTGGTAACTTTCCAAATGTTGTTCTAGGTCAAAGTATGGGTGGCATTATCGCTCGTTATGCTTTAAAAGATATGGAAAACAAACAAATTGCCTTTCCTAATGACCCAACTTGGCAACACAAAACCAGCTTATATATCAGCCACGATGCACCACATCAAGGCGCAAACACACCATTGGCAATTCAATATTTTTCAAGACATTTAATCAAGCAGTTTGTAAGCACACCACTTGGCGATATGAATGTAAATGTGAGCGGTGATGGAGCACCAGTTACAATCTCCGATTTACAGAGACTTTTAAATTCGCCTGGCACGAAACAATTATTAATAGATTATATAACACCTAATTTTGATTTTAGCAATCCAATAGGCGATGCTTGGAAAACCGAACTACGAAATATGGGTTATCCACAACAAACTCGAAATATTGCGATAAGTAACTCAAATCATTGTGGAACTCAACAATCTTTTCAGCCTTTAGATAATTTATTTACTTTTTCTGGAAATGGTCAAACATCGACTCTAACCGATTTTTTACTCCAGTTAATACCATTTGCTAATACAGTTTCAGCAGTAAGTTTAGCAATATTGTTCAATGAACCAGGATTATTAATTGGAATATTGCCAGGAAACAGTAAATTCGAATTAGATTTTTACGGAAAAGCATTACCTTCAGCAGGCAATACCAATCAAATTTACCACGGTAACATTACATTTACTAAAACACTTTTTAGACTTTTTGGTTGGGCACCTAGAATTACGGTAACACTAACAAATTTTGATAAAAATGCACCAGGCGGATTGTCGTACGATTATTATCCTGGAGGTAGATATCGTTCACTTTTTACAAATAGTTCATCAGGAACACCAAGTAATTTATCTGCATTTTTAAGTTTTGGAATTCAATTAACCGCAAGAGATAATTTCAATTTCATTCCAGCACCTAGTGCATTAGACATTGGCGGTGGTTCAACACCATTAAACAATTCAGATTATTTTAGAAAGTACAACTCATTAACACCTCCAACTGGCAATCGAGCCAGTCCATTTGTAAACTTTACAACGGCTTATACGCAAGGTAGTAATCAAAACGAAAATCATATTTCTTTCAATCGTAGAAATGGCGACTGGTTAGCAACCGAGTTAGATGCTAACACACAAACAAGTCAAGTTTTTGACTGTTCATATATTTGCAATGATGCACAAATTACAGGGTTAAACACCATTTGTACTTCAGCAATCTATACATTTCCAGCATCAGCAGGAACAACATACAGTTGGTCAATTAATCAAAACAATGTTAATTTAGTAAATTTATCAGGTACAAACACTCAAAATGCAACGTTAACAAGAACTTCAACAAACTCGGGACCAGTAACAATAACCTAAATTATGAGCAGTGAAACTTGCGGTACTAAAACTTTAACCAAAACTATTTGGGTAGGAATGCCAGGATATAATCTTGTTCGAGATAGTCAAGAATTTTGCGACTCAAAATGGCATTATGTAACATACATTATCAATATAACACCATTTTCAAATTTTGAATTAGAAGGAATTTCCCCTCAACCATTAGCAATTCAATATGGTCTGTTTGCAGGCGGTAGTTAAAACACAATAACTTTCAAGTATGGAACTGGCTTCACTGGAAATATTTACTACCTAGGTCACGCCATCAACGATTGCGGAGATTATGAATATGGTGCAACTGAATTTGTGAAACTATGTTCTCAATTAAACACAGGTGTAGGAAATAGACAAGCAAACAACAACGAAGTATTTTACAAAATCTATCCAAATCCAGCAACCAATATTATAAACATTGATTTAAAAGACGAAAACCTACAACCTCAAACAAATTCTGAAATCATTGCAGAATTATTCAATATGATGGGAGAAATAAAAGGAAATGTAAAAATCACAAACAATATAGCATCAATAAATACATTAGGTTTACCAAAAGGTATCTATGTTTTAAAAATTACTGTTGATGGAATAACCGAAAGTCACCAAGTAGCAATTCAATAAATTTAATAAAAAAAAGAAAAAGCAGTTTTTGGCTTCGCCAAAAACTGCTTTTATTTATGTTATATTTTGCAATCATTTTTATACATTTGTTTTCAAACTTAAAAATATAATTATGGCATCATCATCTGAAAAAGGACACGCAAAAAACGTTGCAAACGCAAATTTATTAAACACTTATATAGCTGATATAAGTGCAATTTATAAACCTAGCAATCCAAATTTAAAACTTACAAATCTACAAACCATTTATACCAATTCGTTTTCACAACAAGAAAACGTAAACATTTTAGTTGCACCCTATTCAGTTGCAGTAGATAATCGAGAAATAATTTTCGCACCAGTTAGCAAAAAAATAACCAAACTCCGTAGAGTTTACAAATCAACTGAGGGAGTTACACAGGTTCAATTAGAAGATTTTATGACAATTGCACGAAAACTAAAAGGAATTCGTAAAACAAATAATCCGCCATCAACAGACCCAAATCAAGAACAAAATCAACACTCAACATCACAAATGAGTTATGACCAACGCACCAATAATATGGATTCTTTGATTTCATTATTTCAAAATACACCAAATTATAATCCAAACGAAGTAGAATATCAGGTTGCAACACTTCAAGCAGAAAAAGCACAAATGTTACAATCAACCCAAGACGTTGCCGATACATTTATTCCATTAAATACAGCACGAAGTAAAAGAAACAACACAATGTATTTATCGACAGAAAATCTTGTAGATACTTTCAACAAAGCCAAAGATTATTTATTCACAATTCTTGATATAGATTCAGTTCAATATAAAGCAATATCAAAAATAAAGTTCAAAAAAGCATAACCAAAAGTAAAAGTAGATAAGGCTTGTGCCAAACCGCATAAGCCTTATTCTAAAATATATAAGCCTTATGCCAAACTAAACAATACAACCGCCAAAACAGATAAGCCTTCCGCCAAAGTAAATAAGACAACTTCCAAAATAGTTAAATTGTCTGCCAAAATAAATAAGCCTTCCGCCAAAGTAAATAAGACACCCGCCAAAATAAATAAGCTTTCCGCTAGAGCAAAATAGCCACTTAACACAATAAACGAAACTGAATAATAACAAAAAACTAGAGAATACAAAAAAATGGGCGTCAGTTAACAGCGGTTTGCAAAAATTGGGGTTTTGGTCTTGACTTTACACATTATTTTGTACTTTTGTGTTCAATGATTTACTGAAAGTTTAGGCTAACCAAATCCCCAACTTCTGCAAGCCACGAGACGTTAGCCGTTATGTTAGAAAAAATCCCGTAAATAAGAAAAAAATGACATTAAAAGAAGCAGTATTATTGAGTTTGGACGAAATCGGAGAAATTACTAACTATTTAAATGTTTGCAATTACATAATTGAAAAAGGACATTACGACTTTAAAACATCAATGACACCAGCCTCAACAGTTTCGGCAATTTTAGGAGATTTTATACGAAATGGCGATACAAGAGTAAAGCGAATTAAACAAAGTGGCGGAAATTATTTTTATTATTTGACCAAAAATGAAGGAATTACTTCCGTTGAAGGAATTTCAGAAAGTTTGGAAACCGAAACCACGACAAAAAAGAAAATTGATAAAGTCAAAACATACGATGAAAGAAGTTTACACAAACTTTTATGCAGTTACTTGAAAAATACAGGAATTTACTCAAAAACCATTTTTCACGAACAATCAACTTATGCAAAAGATAATAATCAAATTTGGACTCATCCAGATATGGTTGGAATAAAATTTTTAAAATTGCAAACCAAAGCAAGCCAAAATTTTTTGAAATCAATTAA
>JAYVBR010000102.1:0-4070 GCA_043750395.1 Bacteroidota bacterium
CAATTTATAACCAATTCGGGGAACCACCCCCATTAATTATGAAAATGGAAATATAGGTCAGTTTTTGAATAATAATCAATAAAAAATCAACTTTAACACATATTTATCAATATTTGCAACACTACATCGATGTATTTTGATGATAATTAATATAATTTAACATTATAATTGAAAACTATGTTTTTTTATTTTTTTAATGAATACGCTTTTAAGAATAAAAAGTATAAATAATTGACTTTAAGAACTCTAAAAAATTAGAAATAAAAAAATGTACCAACTAAATTATTTTTAATTGTCACATTTTATAATTGTATTGAATTTTCTTTACAATGTTCCTTGTTTGGCTTGTTCTCTTTATATTGATTCGAATAAAGCTTTGAAATTTCTTGGTCCGAAACCTTTGTCACTCATTCTTTAGAAATATTCAAAAAATGGTTATGTTTTAGAAAGTTGTGGATTTTCATAATTTAGTTACTTATTTGTCATTGCTTCGCCAGTTCACACTTTGCTTCGCCAGTCGCACTTTCAGGCTCGTGTCAGACTCGGGTTCGACGATAGCAGAAATCTTATTAGTTGCTCAATTTATGTGATTTCTTCTGTCGTCGAAGTGACAAATAGAAGTTTTATTTCAATGAAATAAAGAGTTTGAAATACCAACACTATTATAAAACATGACCAAAAAAATCAATAATTTATTTTTTCTAATCTCAATTCTGTTGGTTTTTTATTGTCATCAAAATTCTCTCTAATTAATACATATCCTTTTTTTGCAGGCGACACCATTTTAGTGCTTGTTTCTGTTTTTAGGTCTAACGTTTGCCTTTTAAAAACGCCATTGGCATACGAAACTATGCCATAAAGTGTACTTTTTTTGCGATTTCTAGAATTTTTTTCGTTGTCGTTCAAGTAAAATAAAAACTCATCGTCGCCCATATTCTGATAATCTACAAAATCGAACAACCCATATAATTTTATGGTTGATGCCACTGCAAAAACTCTTGGGAATTTATTTTTGAATTTGTCGATAACAAAAACTTGATTAAGTTTGAAATCTGATGATAATTCTAGCATATACATATTGTTGGTCGAAATAGGATTTTGCTTAAAAGTTTCGCAAATAACAATCAATTTTCCATTACTTAATTGCAACATATTGTGCACAAACAAATAACCTTCTTTCTTGATATATGCGTTTTCGTCCGATCCAATTTTTTCTTTAATATCGTCCCATTTTAAGAAATTAATGCTGTTTAATTTACCCTCTTTTTTAGAAAAAGTCATTTTAAACATTCCCAAAGCTTCTTTGTCGTCTGTAGCGCCCCAATCTGTTTTTTCGGAATAATTGCCAAAAACTGATATTTCGTTATCTGTTATCTGGCAATCTATTTGTTTGTAAGAATATTTGTCAAGATCTGGAAAAAGATATTCATTAATAATTTTACCGTCTTTTGCATTAATAAATAAAAGACTGAACAAATTAATTTCTACATCATTTTTATTAGTTCCAAGATTACGAAAAACAATCACATCTTGATCAGAATTTATATAATTCAAATTTTTCTTATTGTCTTTTTTATTAGTTTTATCATAACTAGTTTTCCAAACTACTTTAAAATCATTATCAAACAAGGTCATGTGGCGTTCTTCTGCCTTGGTTTTTTTATCGATATCGTTTTTAAAACCCATTAAACCCACTTTGTTATAAAAAAACATATTGTCTGAATTGTTCATTGACATTTTAGAAAAATCACGACTTATTTCGGGATTTAGTGTTAATTTGTTTTCGTTATATAAAAATATATCAGACAATTTATTGGTTTTCAAATCGAGTATTCTATACCTTTTAAATAAATAAGAGCCTGGTGCTATTTCATCTTTTAAATTTATTAAAAGTTTATTGTCATTATAAGATACATTTGCAACAATTTTTTTAGAATTAATCAAAAACGATTCAAATTTCATTTCGGTAAAAAAACCATTGGTTACTTTATTTAGGTTTTCGTCTATAACAACATATTCTAGCGTAACGGTTTCTTTAGCGATTTTATCGGTTTCAAACAAATAAAAATAACCACGTTTGTTATTGTTTGAATCGACAATATCATCACAATCATAAAATTTTCCAGAAGATAATTTACTCAAATCGGTAATTTGAGCATTAGTAAATAAAACAAAGAATGATAGTAGTAGCGTGATTTTTAATTTCATTTTTGGGGTTTGAATTGAGTAATAATAATTTCTAAATCACTTATTTTAATATTGTTAATAAATGTTATAAAAGTGTTTAGACTTTTGCTGTTATTTTTTTGGTCATAATCAGGCAAATATCTCGATATTGTATAGTTGATTTTAGCCAGATGAATTTTCTCTAAATTTTGATAGATCATGTTTTTGTAAAATATGTTCTCTAAATCATTTTTATATATTTTTAATGTCTTGTACAAACATTGTCCATAATCTTTATTATTAAAAAGATTGATTAGGTTTTGGTTAATACTGTTTTTTTTGAAAGTCAAAAATTTAGTGTTTTGAACATCAATATTTTTTTGCTCAATAATTTTTTCTGACAGTAATTGTATCCTTGTTGCGCAATCTGGATGTGTTTTTAGAGAATCAATATCAGATTTTTGCAAGTAATCATAGGTTTGAAATATACTTTCTTCTGTATCAAAATATTTTAATTTTAATTTAAAATTATCTTTTTCAAAACAAATTTTATAATCTTGAATCGTAACGGAATCGTTTTCGATATTTGATTTTTCAAGTTTTTTTAACAATTCTAAAACATTTTTTTGATTGCGAAAAGTTTTTTTATAAAAATCAAATCCAATAGCATCGGCTTCGATTTCTTTTGATCGGCGGCGTTTGTAGTTTTTATATCTTATTGAATTAAGCAAATTTGTGGCCAAAGTCGATTTGCTGTATTTTTGTTTGCGAATTTCGGCAGTTTTTTTGGCAATATCGTCTGATGTTGATAATATAGCATAATTTTCGATTTCATTCTTAACGTGATTCAAGTATTGATGTCCAATTTCATGACATAGCACAAATACCAATTCGTCTTCGTTTTCAACTGCAGTTAACAAACCATAATTAATAACAATAACGCCATCTCCTAAATTATAAGCATTTACAGCAGTTTCTTTTGATAATAAAATTTTATAATCTTTAGAATTGATACTGTTTTTTGACAATACTTCCAGAAGTAACTCTTGCAAATAGGTATTAATTTGTATATCGGCAATGAATTTATTGCAATCAATATCTTCAAAAAAACTTTTTTGATTTTCAGTATATATTTCTTTTACAATACGTTTTTGTTTTGAACTTTCTAAATCAATATTTTTATTGACAATTTCATATTTAATTTTGAATTCGTTAGCAAGTTTTATTCTATATTCCTTTGACGAAAGCGTGTCAAGAGGAATAAAATTTGTCTGACAAAAACTATATAAACTAATACTGATAAAACAACAACTAATAATTTTTTTCATGTAAAAAACGGCTATAATGTCCCTCTTTTGGCTTGTTCTCTTTCTATTGATTCGAATAAAGCTTTGAAATTTCCTGCTCCGAAACCTTTGGCACCCATTCTTTGAATGATTTCGAAAAATAATGTTGGACGGTCTTCGACTGGTTTAGTAAAAATTTGCAATAAATATCCATCTTCATCGGCATCGACCATAATTGCTAGTTCTTCAATTTTATTGATATCTTCTTTCATCATATCCATGTGAACGCCTAATCGTTCTGGAATTGCTAAATAATATTCGTGTGGTGGTGCCGATAAAAATTCGATTCCACGAGCACGAAGTTGTGTTACGGTCGCAATAATATCATCGGTGGCAATTGCAATATGCTGGACACCAGATCCTTCGTAAAAGTCAAGATATTCTTCAATTTGTGAACGTTTGTTTCCTTTGGCCGGTTCATTGATTGGGAATTTGATTCTTCCGTTGCCATTTGACATAACTTTTGACATCAAAGCTGAATATTCTGTATGAATTTGTTTGTCGTCAAATGAAAGAAAATTGACAAATCCCATAACGTCTTCGTAGAATTTTACCCAA
>JAYVBR010000103.1:0-9439 GCA_043750395.1 Bacteroidota bacterium
TAATCGATTGGGTTTTGCTTGTTAGCGTGCATTTGGTAAATACGAGAAATTCTTTCTTTGTTACCAGAACGTGTGTTCAATACATACGAACCAGCATCAAGTCTTCCTGAATAAGCACGGAAGAAAGCCAAACGACCTACGAATGGGTCAGTAGCGATTTTAAATGCCAATGCAGCGAAAGGTTCTTTAACGTCTGGTTTACGTAAAATTTTAGTTTGATCTTCTTCTAAAAGTTCTGCATCATCAGGATGAATTCCTTCGATTCCTTCTTTATCCATTGGAGAAGGTAAGTATTTACATACTGCATCTAGCATAAATTGAACTCCTTTATTTTTGAAAGATGAACCAGCAATCATTGGAATAATTGCCATATCCATTACAGCAGCTCTTAAAGCAGTGTTGATTTCCTCCTCAGTAATCGAGTCTGGATTTTCCATATACTTATCAAGCAACTTCTCATCATAATCAGCTACAGCTTCGATAAGAATATCTCTGTATTCTTTTACTTCTTCAAGCATATCAGCAGGAATATCTACAACTTCATAAGTCGCACCCATTCCAGCATCATCCCAAACGATAGCTTGGTTTTTAACTAAATCAACAACACCTTTAAAATCATTTTCTTCACCAATAGGCAAAGTGATTGCAACTGCATTAGATTTCAACATATCACGAACTTGTTGACAAACCATCAAAAAGTTAGATCCTTGTCTGTCCATTTTATTAACAAAACCGATACGTGGTACACGGTATTGATCAGCAAGTCTCCAGTTAGTTTCTGATTGTGGCTCAACACCATCAACAGCAGAAAAAAGGAAAACTAAACCATCAAGTACACGCAATGAACGGTTAACTTCAACTGTAAAGTCAACGTGCCCAGGAGTATCGATAATATTAAAATGGTAAGGCAAAGTTTCAGGTAAAGTTTTACCTTGAGTAGTTGGGAAATTCCATTCACAAGTGGTTGCAGCAGAAGTAATTGTGATACCTCTTTCTTGCTCTTGTGCCATCCAGTCCATTGTTGCAGCACCATCGTGTACTTCACCAATTTTGTGTGATTTTCCTGTATAGAATAAAATACGCTCTGTTGTTGTTGTTTTACCAGCATCAATGTGAGCAGCAATTCCTATGTTTCTTGTATATTTAAGTTCTCTAGCCATTTCTTACAGAGTTAAAATCTAAAGTGAGAGAAAGCTTTGTTAGCTTCTGCCATTTTGTGCGTATCCATTCTCTTTTTAACAGCAGCACCTTCTTCTTTTGCCGCAGCTAAAACTTCTGAAGCTAACTTTTGTGCCATAGATTTTTCGTTTCTTCTTCTTGCATAAAGAATCATCCATTTCATCGCCATAGAAATTTTTCTATCTGGACGAATTTGCATTGGAATTTGGAATGTTGCTCCACCAACTCTACGGCTACGTACTTCTACGTGAGGCATAACGTTTGTTAGTGCATCTTTCCAGATTTCTACTGATGATTTTTCTTCGGTTTGCTTTTTAGTTTCTACGATATCCATTGCATCATAAAAAACTTTAAAAGCTGTTGATTTTTTTCCGTCCCACATTAAGTTGTTCACAAAACGTGTTACCAGTTGGTCATTAAACCTTGGATCTGGTAAAAGTGGTCTCTTTTTTGCCGCTCTTTTTCTCATTTTTTTGTTTTTTTGTCGAGACGTAGCATGCTACGTCTTTACATTATTACTTTTTTACTTCCTTTGGTCTTTTCGCTCCGTATTTAGATCTTCTTTGCGTTCTTCCTGCTACACCTGATGTATCAAGTGCACCACGCACAATGTGGTATCTAACTCCTGGCAAATCTTTAACCCTTCCACCCCTAACTAATACTATCGAGTGCTCTTGTAGATTGTGTCCTTCACCTGGTATGTAAGCATTTACTTCATTTCCGTTAGTCAAACGTACACGCGCTACTTTACGCATTGCAGAGTTTGGTTTTTTTGGAGTTGTAGTGTAAACACGCGTACAAACACCTCGACGTTGAGGACAAGAATCTAGTGCAACCGATTTACTCTTCTTAGTTATTTGAGTTCTTCCTGTTCTTACTAATTGTTGAATAGTTGGCATAATTAATACTAAAAATTACTTGTTTATAAAATTTTCCCTATTTTTAGGGGTTGCAAATGTAGTAATAATTTTTTAGAAAAAAAATGTTAATCAATTAATTTTGAATTGTTTTGAAAATATTTTTCATATCTATATGATTTTTAATATAATTGCGTTTTCATTTTTGAGTAATTCGGGCGTTTCCGACTTAAAAAAAGTCGGTCGGGCAATTCGCTCCCAATTTTTTTCTCAATTGCCTCGGGTTTAAACCCGAGGCAATTGAGAAAAAAGATTTCCGCTGCTGTCCCTAACGCAACTTGTGCTAACTGTAAAATTTGAATTCAAAGAAAGACTTTTGCGTGAGCGGTTGCAGTGAAGCTCTTTTTTAATTTTCAATTGCCACGGGTTTATACCCGTGGTAATTCAAAATTAAAAAAAGCGGGAACGGAAGACGCGACCCCGATTTTTCTTCGGGGTCACGCCCAAAAAACTAATAATTTGATTTACTTTTGATAAAAAAATAATTTGAACCAGTTTTATTTATTTATTCTTTTAATTTTTATCTGGAATGTTTCTGGGCAAAACTTGTATTTGAAAATTTCTGGAAAAAATGATTTGCAAACTAAAGTTATTGATTCGATTTCGTACAACAAAAAACATTTGAATTCGAAATTGGTTTTTGAAGAAGCAAATTTAACGTCAGAACAATTAATTAAACTTGGTTACATTGACAACCAAATTTTGAATCAAAAAAAACTTAATGATTCGACTTATTCATTTGATTTTAATCTTGGCGAAAAAATTAAATTTATACATATATATTTAGGTAAAAATTCTGAGTTAAAAAACTTACAGATTTTCGAATCTAAAAACGATACATTAATTTTACCTTTTAGTAACATTGAAGTCTATTTAAATGAGTCATTGAAGAAATTGGAGCAAAAAGGTTTTGCGTTATCTAAATTCAAACTTGTTGATATATCTAAAAATAAAAATAATTTTATTGCTATGCTTGAGTTGGTTTCTGATAAAAAAAGAAAACTGAATAATATTGTTATTAATGGATATGATAAATTTCCTGAAGGCTTTAAGAAAAACCTTAAAAAAAAATATAAAAAGTTGTTATTTAATAAAGAAAACTTGAAACTTATTCATATCGATTTCAATAAAATTAGATTCGTAAAACAAACAAAATATCCTGAAATTTTGTTTACAACCGATTCGACCAAAGTTTATGTTTACATAGAGAAAGCAAAAACAAACTCATTTGATGGTTTTATCGGTTTTTCGAATGACGAAAACAAAAACTTAATTTTTAATGGATATGTTGATTTAGCGCTGAATAACGCTTTAAATATTGGCGAAAAATTAGCTCTTTATTGGAAAAGCGATGGGAGAAATCAAAAAACTTTTAATATTGAGACCGAAATTCCTTATGTTTTTAAAACTCCAATTGGCATAAAAGCACAACTGAATATTTTTAAGCAAGATTCAATTTTTCAGAATACCAAAACCAATTTAGATTTCGGTTATTATCTAAATTTGAATTCTAAGATTTATTTAGGGTATCAAGAAACAGAATCGAATGATATAAATAATTTAAATAGTTCAATTTTATCAGATTCAAAAAATTCGTTTATAACGTCGACTTATGAATTTAAAGAATTTAATTCGGATGATTTTTTGTTTCCAGAAAAACTGAACTTCAATTTTAAAATTGGTTCAGGTAAACGAAATTCAAAAACCCAAAACAGCAATCAATATTTTTCGTCATTATTAATAAATTATCATTTTTATTTGAACGAAAAAAACGCAATAAATCTAAAAACTAATAATTATTTCTTGAAAAGTGATAATTATATTACCAACGAACTTTTTAGATTTGGCGGTATCAATTCAATTCGTGGTTTTAACGAAAATAGTCTTCAGGGAAATACTTTTATATCCTTGATTACCGAATATCAATTAATACTTTCTAAAGGTTTGTATTTTCATTCTGTATTAGATTATGGATATTTGGAAGACAAGACAACGAATAAGACATCGAAATTATTAGGATTAGGGTTTGGATTTGGATTACAGACCAAAAACGGACTTTTAAATTTTATTTATGCAAATGGCAACAGCAACGATGAAGCCATAAAATTCTCAAATTCAGTTGTTCAGATAAGTTTGAAAACCAGTTTTTAACTTTTCTTTGTTAAAAAACAAATTTAGTTGCGATTTTATTTGGTATGTTAAGTTATTATTAAGACTTTTGTATTAACTATTCAAACAATTTAAAAATATGAAAAAAAGAATTAATGGTTTGTTGGCACTATTGCTAGTGTTAATAACGCAAATTACTTTTGCTCAAGACATGAACATTTCGGGTGTAGTGTCTGACTCGAACGGTTTACCTGTTCCAGGAGCAAACGTTAAAGTAAAAGGTACCACCAATGGTACTTCAACTGACTTTGATGGATCGTACAAAATCAAAGCAAAATCTACAGATGTTTTGGTTTACAGTTTTCAAGGAATGAATACTGTTGAACTAAAAGTTTCGGGAGCTAAGATGAATGCAAGACTTGGTAGTAAGGCTACTGAGTTGGAAGGGGTTGTTGTTACGGCATTGGGGATTAAGAAAAAAACAGCATCTGTTACCTCTTCTTATCAAACAATTTCAAATAAAGAACTTAAATCAGCAGCGAATCCTGATGTTATTCGTTCCTTAGCTGGAAAAGTTTCAGGAATTACAATTAACGGAACAACAAATGGTGTTAACGGTTCAAACTCAATTAGAGTTCGTTCAATGTTATCAGTAGGTGGAAGCACAGAAGCTTTAGTTGTTATTGATAATGTAATTTCAACAGCAGATGTATTAGTATCTTTACCATCTGAAGCAATCGAAAACGTAACGGTTTTAAAAGGTGCTCAAGGTGCAGCTTTGTATGGTTCACAAGGAAAACAAGGAGTAGTTTTAGTTACAACCAAAAAAGGAGGTAAGGATGAAAAAATGACTGTAAGTATTACATCTACTGTTGATTTTGAATCTATAAATTTTATTCCTAAAAGACAAGAAAAATATGGTCAAGGTTGGTATAATACAAGAGACCCTCAAGAAAATGGTGGTTGGGGACCACTTTTAGATGGAACTGTTGGACCAGTTGGTATACCAAATCTTGATGGAACATATGATATTCAAGCTCCTTATGTGAATTTAGGAGATAACGAAATCAAGAAATTTTACAAGACAGGTACAATTTATAACAACAATGCCAATATTAATATGGGTACTGCTGAATCTTATTTAAATTTAAATCTTGGTAACTTATGAAGAGATTTTATACTTGAAGGCGACAATTTAAATAGAAATACAATAGTATTTTCAGCTGGAAAAAAAATCAACAAATTAACAGTTGGAGGTACAGTTACATTTACTAACCAAAGAACAAGACAAGCTAACGTAAACGCTGCTACTTCAAGAGGAGATTATACATTATTAACAAATTTATTGCAGACTGGATCGAATGTGCCAATCTCAGAATTTAAAGATAGAGGCGTATTTGGTTGGAATGGTTATTATCAAAACCCTTATTGGGCAAGAGAAAATAACAGGTTAAATGAAACAAATAATTTTTATAACTTAGGTTTGAATGCAGAATATGAATTCTCAAAACACTTTAGCGTAAAATATAATGGTTCATTACAAAATAGAGATATCAATCAATTGTCATACGCAAACGCAACAATTTCACCTGCGACAGCTGACGGTGGATTTGACAGCCCATCAGAATTGTACCAATCAAATTTTAATAATATATACTATTATGGTGATTTAATTGCATCATTAAATTACAAACTAACTGAAGATGTTGGGTTTAGATTTAATTTAGGTCAAAATATGCAGCACAATCAAAGCAATAGATTAACTCAAGGTGGTGTAAATTTGCAAATCGAAAAATTATATAACATCACTAATATATTAAATCCTGCAATTCCTGCTACTTTATTAAACAGAAAATTTGTAAATAGAACTTTGGCGACTTTTGGTGATTTAGATTTAAGTTATAAAGACTACCTGTTTTTTAATGCAACTGGTCGTTATGAAGGAAATAGTGTAGCTGGTAGCAAAGATAATAGATTCTTTTTCTACCCATCAGCAGGTTTATCATTTGTGCCAACAAAAGCAATTGAAGCATTACGTGGAAATAAATTTTTGTCAAATATGAAGATTTATGGCAACTATGCATTAATAGGGTCATTAGATCCAATTGGAACTTATGAAACGTTAGAAACGGCAAGAATAGCAGCAAACTTTCCTTTTCCTAGCACTGGTCTATCATACAACAGACCTAACGATCCTACCGTAACTGATGTTAAACCAGAAACTTATACTACATTGGAAGCCGGTATAAATTTAGGTTTTTTTAGTGACAGGTTGACATTAGATGTTGCTGGATTTAAAACTACAACTAAAGACTTAATTACTGAAGGATCTTCAACAAGAGTAACTGGATTGTTGAATCTTACTAAGAATAATGGAGAATTAGAAGCTACAGGACTAGAAGTAGATTTAGGATTTATGCCTATTAATAATGCAAATTTCAAATGGAACGGAAGAGTATCTTATTCAACTTATGAAACAATAGTTAAAGATGCTGGAGAAACAGAAACAATAGTTATATATAATGGTGGTAACTCCCAAATAAATGGAAACATATCTGCAGTTGAAACATTACCTTTTCCATACATTACAGGAACTGATTGGGCAAGAGATGACCAAGGAAGAGTTATTGTTGATTCAAGAGGAAGACCAGCAGCAGCTTCTAAATTTCAAAACTTAGCACAAGTTACTCCAGATTATATACTAGGGTTAACGAATAATTTTGAATACAAAGGTTTTGGTTTATCATTTGTAATGGATTATAGAACGGGTCACAGTTTCTTATCTCAAACAAAATACAATTTAACTTGGAATGGGCATTTAGACCAATCAGCAGAATTTGATAGAAGTGTTGGTTTCATATTTCCAAATTCAGTAATTGATAACCCAACAACTCCTGGTGTTGTAGATTATATTCCTAATGAATTAACATTAACTGGTGGTTTTTCAAATTTAACTGGTGCAAATAATAGAACTCAAGCTTATTATGGTGCAGCCTCTAATTTAGGAGCTAATAACTTAATCGATGCAACAGCATTCAAATTGCGTGAAGTAGCAATAAGTTATTCAATACCATCAAGAGTATTAAAAAATACAGGTTTGCAAAGTTTCAAATTTGGAATAAATGCAAGAAATGCATTTGTTAAATTAGCAAAAGGAAATAAAGGTTATGCAGATCCTGAAGCGTCAAATCAAAGTAATTCATCAACGACAACTGCGGGAAGACAAGCAGCGGGTACATTAACAAATACATCAAGAAACGGAATAGGTTACATTGGAGATGCTCAATATCCTTCAACGCGTACTTTTGGATTTTCAATAAACGCAACCTTTTAAATTTTAAAATTATGAAAAAAATACTTTTTTTAGGAATATTGTCACTATTTACACTTTCAGGTTGTTCTGACTATCTGGATGTAAATGAAGAACAATCAAATAATCCTTATTCGGACTCATTAACTCCTAACACAATGTTAGCCGGAGCATTAAATAATTATACTAACCACCAAATTGGAGCATTAGCAACTTACGGTAACAGAATGTCTTATGTATGGGGATTAAATAGTGGGTTTACCTCAAGTGATCCAGCGTTTACTTATGTGTTTGCAAGTGATAGTTATGTAGCACCATTTGAAAACTCATATTTGAATGCAGATAATTTTCAAGACATTATTGATTTAAAAGCAAAGTTACCAAATTATGAATATCATTATGGTATAGCTAAAATTTTTAAAGTAATGTGTTTTGATTATATCACAGCGCTTTACGGAGATGCTCCTTATTTTCAGGCATTAGATGAAAAAATAGCTGCTCCAAAATATGATGATGATAAAAAAATCATTCCAGAGCTTTTTAAAGAACTTGACGAAGCTAGAGCATTTTTGACCACTTCGAATCCAGATGTAATTTCACTAGGTAGCGAAGATATAGTATTCGCTGGAGATGTAGCTGAATGGATAAAATTTTTAAATACAGTTGAATTAAAACTTATTTTAAGGCTTTCAAAATCAACTGATGCAAATTTAGTAGCTTTAAAAACAAATAGAGCAAGTCTTTTAAATGCAAATAAAAATTTTATTTCGACAGATGTTACTGTAAATCCAGGCTATAATGGATCTGCTCTAGGACAAAGATCTCCCTTGTACAGATTGTATGGTCGTAATGAATTGTTTACAGATTGGCAATCAGCAAATAGAGCTAATGCAGCTGGAGAGTATATTGCCAAAGTATTAAATGGAACACAAACTAATTCAACATTAACAGCAAACGTTGTTGACCCAAGAAGAGCAAGAATGTTTGCTTTAGTTGGAGGTATAGTAGCAGGAAATACTCAAGGTATTTTTCCTTTAACTGAAATATCTAGATTTGCGAGTTTCTACATTGGTAGATCTGGTGCAGGTGGTGTAGGTCCGAATCCAGCTGATGTCAATGGAATGGAAAGAGATGCGTTTTTGATGCTTGCAGCAGAAAGCCATTTCTTGCAAGCAGAAGCTTTTGAAAGAGGATTATTAACTGGTGGTAGTGCAGCAACTTCTTTTGCAGACGGAGTAAATTCATCTTTTAATTTCTACAGTACTCCTTTTGGATCTTTAAATGCCACATCATTAACTCCTTTAAATCCTTCAACATATTTAACAGCAATTGCTGGTAAAAATGGATTAGATTATGGAGGTTCATCTGACAAAATAAACGCAATTATTACTCAAAAATATTTAGCTTTAGCGCAATGGAATGGAATTGAATTATATTTAGACCATTTGAGAACAGGTTTCCCTGTTTTACCATTACCAGTGGGAATAAGTGAAACTACTAGACCAAACAGACTGATTTATCCAAACTCAGAATATTCTAATAATAGTGCAAATGTACCTAACATTACTGCTACAGAAATATTTACTGTTAACAGTAAAACACCATATTATTTGCAATAAAAATGAATGTATTATTTTAAATTTAGAAATCTAATTTTAAAACAATACCTCTAAAAATTAATATTTAAAAAAAAATATATGAAAACATTAAAATTAAGAGCTTTAGCTTTAATTGCTTTTTTAGGCATAGGCTTAATTTCTTGTAATGACGATGAGCCTGCACCACTAGGAATTCCAAATCCAGCAGCATCAAATGTAATTGCTCAAATGTCGGTTATTCCTGAATTATCAACTATGTTATTAGCACTAGATAAAACAGGCTTAAGACAAGCATTAAGTGGTTCCGAACAGCTTACAGTTTATGC